>JAQCER010000309.1 GCA_027618625.1 Verrucomicrobiota bacterium | reverse complement strand
CTCCCAGCCTTCACCGGGTTGCTTAAGGGAAAACTTCCACAGTGGATCGGAAAATTGGCCGATGGCACTGACAGCCAATGTGATCAATGTTAGGGCGATAAGGATGGGTTTGATGGGTTTCATAAATGGTTTTTGGGAATTGTTTAAAGAATGGCCGCACCATCGACAGGTTCGACAGTAAACGCTTCGATGGCCTGTCCCTGGCGCTTTTGATAGGTGATGCAAATTTCGTTACAGAAGGTCGCCGCCTGCTCGCGTGGCACAAGATTGATCGTGCACCCGCCGAAGCCACCGCCCGTCATCCGCGTTCCCACTGCACCAATGTCTGTGGCAAGCTCGACAAGGACATCGAGTTCGGTGCAGCTCACCTCATAATCATCACGCAACGAGGCATGGCTGGCTGCCATGAGTCGCCCAAGCTCCGCGCGTTCACCGTTTTTGAGAGCCTCGGCGAACCGCTCGACCCGCGCGTTTTCGGTAACGACGTGCCGCGCCCTTCGATAAAGCCGATCCCCTAAGGACTCGCGACCAGCATCCACGACTGACAGTTCCGCCTCACGCAAAGTCGTAAGCCCAAGCATCGACGCGGCCGATTCACAGTCGGCCTTCCGCCTGGCGTACTCGCCGTCAGCAAGCGCATGCCGCACGCCGCTATTGACCATTACAAAACTCAACTCGGCGGGAAGTGGCAATGGTGTAAGTGTAAGATCGCGGCAATCGATCATCAATGCATGCCCGGCACGGCCGTGGTTCACAGCCAACTGATCCATCAAGCCGCAGGGGACACCGGCAAACGCGTGTTCGGCCGCCTGACAAAGTTTAGAGCGTTCCATCGGCGACTTCGCACAACCGGATAAACTTTCGATCACAAGAGCAGTGACCGATTCCAAAGCCGCGCTGCTGCTCAGTCCCGCGCCCAGAGGAAGATCCCCACTGAGGATCGCTTCGAACCCCGCCACCTCAACGCCAGACCTGACATACTCCGCAATGACACCTAGCACGTAGTTCGCCCACGCGTCGTCGCCATCCAAAGGGCGAAGCTCACTGAGCGCCATCCGCAAAGGTGCCCCGCCAATGCTGGAACTCCAGATCCTGATCTCGGGCTCCGAAATCGGAGCTGCCGCACAGTCGATGTAGCGATCCACGGCAAATGGCATCACCCGCCCCATCTGATAGTCAACATGTTCGCCAATCAGATTCACCCGTCCTGGCGAGCGCGCCACCACAAGCGCCTCGCGGCCAAAGACTTCAGAAAAACTGCGTAAACTGGGGGTGGAAAGGAACATTTCAGAGGATTGAACAATCAGGAGGCAGCATCTCGCCACCACCTACTCGCCTATCATGAAAAACCACCAAGGAAAACCATTATGACATCGGAGAAATCTCCCAGAAATCTTCTGTATGCCTACTCATCCTGTCAGCATCGACCGACGAAAAAGTTGCCAGGTCATTTTGCTGTTTGGTCAGCTGGTTATGACGATCATGGAAGACGCTTTACACCCCGCCATTGACCGCTGAGTGAAACGAAGGACAAACGCACCCTCGTCCTCGATTCCGATCCTCCGGCTCAAGACGAATTTCCTGAATTCTTCTACGACTGAGCCAGCAGGAACCTAGGAACGGTGCCGCTAAGCTAAATCCGCCGTTCCGCGTTGAGATTGACAACACGGACGCGCACCTCTACTTTCATCAATCATGAGAAAACGCCCTATTTCTCCCGACCACTGCGGAAAATGGCGAGGTTTTTGGCATTCCGGCTTGATCTACCGCAGGAGATCCCGAAGATCCCAGCGTTCAGCTCCATTTCCCGCCCCTTCCTCCCTCTGAACCCCCCTCCATCTCCGGCTCCGCCCGCCTCATGAACGCATCTCCGGATTTCAAATTTCCTACCAATGACGACCTCCGGCTTGAGGTCGCGACTCTGGAGTCAGGCGGCTTTCTCAGCCAAGGCAGTGGGAGATTCTCGTTCGCGCCCTTCCCCCGGCTGGGCCAGATCGCCCCGGTTTTCGGCATCGCCCTGGCCGATGTCGATGGCGACGGCGCGCTCGACTGCGTGCTGGCGCAGAATACCCGGAGCCCCCAGCCCGAGACCGGCCACATGGACGGCGGTCTCGGCCTGGTGCGGCGCGGCCACGGTCGCGTTGGCTTCAAGCCTGTCTGGCCCGCCACGGCCGTCACGGTGGCCGATCTCAACGGCGACGGTCGCCCCGATGTCGCGATGGCCGTTAACAACGGGCCCGTGGAAGTGTTTTTCGGAAACCCGGGCCAGCTGTGACGCCATGACTCCACGTTCGCCTCGTCTGTGGCGGCAGGGATCCGTGCTGGCGGTGGTCCTGTGTTTCGGCGTTGGGCTCGTGCTGGCGTTCCGTATTCAGAAGGACTCTGGATCGCCTTCGGCAGTCACCGACGGGACGGACGGAGGCGATGCCCGAGGTGCCGGCGTGGAGGTCGATTGGGAGACCAGACTGGCATCGGTCGGACGGCTTCGGGTACGGGAGTTGCTGGAGGCGACGACGCCGGGGCGGCTGCACCCGACGGAAGTGCTGACGCTGGAGTTGTCCGAGCGCGCCGCGACCGATCCGGCGGGCGCCTTCGCGCGGGCCCTCGAACTCGACGACAGGGACGACCTCACGGAAGCCGCCGAGGCCGTGCTGAGAGTTGTCGCGGAGAAAAATCCCCGGGCGGCGATGCAGCTTCTGGACGCAGACCCGCCGCAGTTGAAATCCGAACACTGGCTGCAGGCTTGGCTCGGCCGGACGGTGCTGGAGATCTGGTCTCAGCGCAATCTTGACGACGCCCGGAACTACCTGCTCGGTTCGGAATTCTGGCGCAATCTCATCGCTACAGACCTCGCGGCATCGGATTCGGGAAACTTTCAGGAACTGCTTTCCGGGTTCCGCGAGAGTTGGCCCGGCACCCGCCACGCTGAGTGGATCGCGATGGTCGCCGAACTGGAATCGGGCACGCCGGTGGAATGCCGGGCGACACTCGACGACGATCCCTACGTAGTGCCGAATTTCAGCTACTCGAAAGACCGGATTTCGTCCCTCGCTCCCATCCTCGCACTCGCTGATCCCGTGAGCCGGGACAATGCCCTGATCCACGCGCTTCGCTTCTGCGATGAGGCCGTCGGCAGAGTTGCCCTCGACCATGTTTCGCCGGAACGGCGGGATGCCGCCGTGGCCACGCTGGCCAACGGGATCCAGCATGTGGCAGGAATACTCCTGGCTCTGGAGTTCATGGCGGCGGAACTCTCGCCGCAGAACACGGTTAGCCTGCAGCAGAACGGAGCGGAAATCTTTCCCATCCTGCCGTCCTCGGTGGAATGGTTTGATTCGCTGGACAGGGAGACGTTTGCGAACTGGCCACCTTGGTTCCAAAGCAAAGTCTTGGAATTCGTCGATTACGGGCGGCCCTACACCCCAGTCATCGAAATGGCGCTGGCGATCTCCGAACCTGCACAGCGCGCCCCGGTAATTGAGAACCGCATGACGGCCTGGGGACACAACGAACCGGACGAGGCCTCGCGCTGGCTGGCGGGAATCGATCCAGGCGCCGACCGGGATGTGGCAGTCGCGGGCTTGGTTCAGGGCATCGTGCGGGACGATCCCGGCGGCGCGGCCCAGTGGGCGGAAACGATCTCCGATCCCGAACTTCGCGAGCGATACACGCGGCTGGCGCTCGGGTTCTGGCTGGAGAACGACGCACCCCTGGCGCGCGAGGCCGTCATGGCGGCCGATCTCTCGGAAGCGGCCAAAGTTTCCCTGCTGCAGCGGAATCCCGAAGCCGAGGAGGAGACGCCATGATGGGAGCCCTGCCGGCCGCGATCCTTCGCTGCGTGCTCGCTCTGGCCGTAGGCTGGGGCATGGGCCGGTGGATTGCGTTGCGTGGGCAGGTGTCGAGACCATCCGGGGAGCCGAAGGAGGTGGCGGACTCCGTGGTTCCGAGTTCCCAAAGCCGACGTCCGGCGCGGGCGACCTGCGATTTCTCCAAACTGCTGACGCAGGCGGAAGCCGCGCCTGCGGAGCGCTTTCCTCAGGTCGCCGTGGCCGTGGCTGGTCTCTCCGAGCCCAAGCGCCATGTGGCCATGCGCCTCGTGTTCGACTCCTGGGTGCGAACCCAACCCGGGGCGGCATTCGACTGGCTCTCGGCGGATGCGGAGCTATGGAAAGAGCACGCCGATTCCCTCCGCGACGCCTAGGCAGAGCATGATCCAGAAGCCGCTCTGGCCTCTGGAGAGTCACCCGAACTCGTCACCTCCGCCTTGGTGGCGATCGCGAACTCCGACCCGGTCCGGGCTTGGCTGCGATTTCTGGAAGAATGGAAGATGACTCCGGGCGAAGTTAACGGCAGCGCTCGCCATTTATGGGAATCCACGGGAACCGCGATCCTCCTGGCCTACTCTGCGCTCGACGGAGAGGCGGCGGAGTCTGCCGCCCGGTTCGCGACGGATCAACTGCGACTCCCCCTCCTGGGGTCGCTTCGAGGACGCCTCGCCGAGAGGGATCGGGAAGAAGCCATACTGCTCGCCATGGAACATCCGTCCGATTTTCTCGAAGGTCACCGGAGCTTTTCGGCAAGGAATACCGGGACAGCCCAGATAGTGAGGCTATCTTCCAAGCATGGAGCCGACGCGATCCCGAAGCGGCGCTCGACTGGTTCTTTTCGCTCGAAGCAGACGATGATTTCGGAACCTACGTCGGAAGCGTCGTCGCCAGCGCGGAGCACCTTTCCGACTCTCGGCTGAGGTCGCTCGTCCGCTCCATGGCCCAAGCCGCGCCCTGGGATCCCCGCAAACATCTGGTTGTCCTGGACGATGATGATCCCTTTGCTGGACACTATCCCTTCACCGACGATCCCTTCGCCACACTTCCTATCCTTCCGCTGGATCGACTAGAAGCCATCGCGAGCACGGCCTCAGGGAAGGACGATCACGATCCCGAGTTTGCCGCGGCACTGCGCACGCAGCTCGCCTTTTCCTACGGACAGCAGGACCCGGAAAAGGGCCTCGACTGGCTGGAGACGATTCCCGAAGGGGAGCGATACAGCGCAGGCATGGGCATCTTCTTCTCCTGGCGGGATCGGGGCAAAGCGGCGAGACGAGCGGTTGCCAAGCTTCCTCCGGGGCAGCTGCAGTTCGCACTCGCGGTTCGGGCTCCACAGGCGCTCACCTCGGCACCGGAAGCCGCCGAAAGTCTGCGCCAGTGGGTGTCAGCACTGCCGCCGGAGACACAGGATGCCATGCTGACCGAGACGATCTTCGCAGCATCGGCAGAGGCCCTGGGTGCGATCATCGAGGAACTGCCCAGCAAAGTGGA
>JAQCER010000308.1 GCA_027618625.1 Verrucomicrobiota bacterium | reverse complement strand
CGATCGTGACCACGCCATCACCCTAATCAAGAATCAACGACTTGTCTCGCTACTTGCGTAAACCCTGGGTATGCAATCCGGATCAGAACGATGAGATCCCGCGATGCGAGGCGTAGGAACGAAAACCCGGTGCATTCTGTCAGTGCATTCTGCACGGCCTTTGCTATCGGTAGGACATGAACCGACAGACTTCCAAAAAGCTTTATGCCGCAGCATGTGAAAAGATCCCCGGTGGCGTGAATTCGCCAGTGCGTGCGTTCCGCAACGTGGACGGCACCCCGTTTTTTGTTCGCCGGGCAAAGGGCGCGCGCATCTGGGATGTCGATGACAACGAATTGATCGATTACGTCGGCACCTGGGGCCCGGCAATTCTCGGCCATGCTCCGGAATGCATCGTCGCAGCAGTGCAGGACGCGGCGAAGGACGGCGTCAGCTTTGGCATCCCCAATCCCTACGAAGTCGAAATGGCCAGCCTGATCTGCGACTGGGTGCCGTCCGTGGAGAAAGTGCGGATGGTCAACAGTGGCACCGAAGCAACAATGAGCGCGATCCGACTGGCGCGCGGATTCACCGGACGCGATCGCATCATTAAGTTCACAGGCTGCTACCACGGGCACGTTGACTCATTGTTAGTGGCTGCCGGCAGCGGTGCCTTGACCCACGGCGAACCGGACAGCGCCGGCGTGCCCAGGGCATTCGCAGAGCTGACGACAGCCCTGCCATTCAATGACAAGGAAGCGGTGCAAAAGACATTCGCAGAGTGTGGCCACCAGATTGCCGCAGTCATTCTTGAGCCTGTCCCCGCCAATGCCGGGCTCTTCTTTGAAGTCGATGGATTCCTGAACTTTCTCCGCGAGATCACTCGGCAACATGGAACGGTGCTCATTTTCGACGAAGTGATGACTGGCTTCCGCGTGGCAAAAGGCGGTGTTCAGGAACTGACGGGCATCATTCCCGATCTGACCGCTCTGGGCAAAGTGATCGGCGGTGGCCTGCCTGTCGGTGCCTTCGGCGGACGTGCCGACATCATGAACCAATTGGTGCCCGACGGCCCCGTCTACCAGGCCGGCACCCTTTCCGGCAATCCCCTGGCGATGGCCGCCGGACTGGCGCAGTTGAAGGAAATGGAAAGGATCAATGGCTGGCAGAAGCTGGAAGGGCTCGGTGCCGAACTCGAAAAGGGCATGCGCGGAGCACTGGCAAAAGCTGGCCTGCCCTGGACCTTCCACCGCATTGGCAGCATGTTTTGCCTGTTCTTCGCCGACGGCACCGTGCAGAACCTCGACGACGCCATGCGCGTCGACAAGGCCGCCTTCGCGAATTTCTTCCACTCCTGTCTCGACCACGGCGTCTACTTCGCCCCGTCCCCCTACGAAACCGGCTTCATCTCAGTCGCTCACTCGGCTGAGGATATCGCCACGACGGTAGCCGTAGCCGCACAGGCGTTGATGGCTTTGTAGCTTATTCCGCCTACATTACATCAAAATGGGTGGGGGGCAATGAATCGCAGCAGGGCAGCGGCAGCGATCCCAGTGAGAATGCGGGATGGAGACAGCTGCGATCCTCCCTCCTCCTCCCCCCGTTTATCGATCCTCTCCATCCTCTCCCATGGAGGTGGACACCCGTCCGTCGCGGTGGTAGCATGGCCTCATGAAATACCGATTGACAACCATCCTGTTGGTAGTCGGCCTGTTTACTCTGATGGCTTTGCCGCTCCAGGCCCAGGATCGCACCTGGACCAGTTCGGCAGATCCCACCAGAACTTTTCAGGCCAGCTACGTGAAATGCGAGAATGACGTGGTGACGGTCCAGCTAAAGTCTGGATCGCCACTGTCGTTTCCCCTGAAGACTGTCAGTGAGGCTGATCGTGCCTTTGTGCGCGGTCGTCTCGGCAAGGCACCGACTACTCCGCCAGCCCCCGTAAAGACGTCACTGAATCTGCCTGAACTCTTCAAAGACAAGCTGGTCACGGTGGACGCCGACGGAAAGGCGAAGCCGTTCGCCTATGCGGATGGCAGGCTGCCCAAATATTTCCTGCTTTACGTTTCCGCGTATTGGTGAGCGAGTTGCCGTGAACACACTCCGCAGTTGGCGGAGTATTACAAAACAACCATCGTTCCAAATCCAGACATCGACATGGTATTCTTCAGCCTCGATCTCGAGGACGGCGACATGGTGAAATATCTGAAGGAGCCAAAGCTTACGTGTCCGGCGATTCGATTCGATGCCCTGGATGAAATGAAAAAATCGCTCGGCCCGATCTACAATGCCGACGAAGACGGAGTACCGGTGTATCTGGTGCTCGATCACAAGGGCACTGTCCTGTCGAGAGCGATCAGCGAGCCCTCAGCTGAGGAACTCGCCAAGCTACTGAATGCGCCTGCGACCAAATAAGAACTGGCGGGCGAACGCTGTTGCATTCGGCGAACGCTCGATCTGATCGGCATCCATCCACCCACAGGCGAAGCGCGATCCGCTTCTCCGTCCGGAGCGCACCGCCACATTGGATTCCGGCGCTCCGTCTACCCGGGTTCCCTATGCGAACTGCTACATATATACGCAATTGACAGGCATTACCGAAAAGCGCTGGTATCTTCGAAAGCCGCATCCCGATCGAATCGAACAGTTGAAGGCGACGTCCTTCTACGACTCGCTTCCCGAGATTCTTGTGCAGCTGCTGGCCCTGCGCGGGGTCACTGTTGAAAAGGAAATTGCCCGGTTTTTGAATCCACGACTGCAGGATTTGGGCGATCCCTTTGAGCTGCCGGATATGGACAAAGCGGTCGCGCGCATCCTGCTGGCAGTCGACCGAAAGGAATCCGTCGTCATCTACGGCGACTACGATGTCGACGGCGTGACTTCCATTACCTTGTTAAAGTCCATCCTGCTCGCCTATGGCCTGGAGCCGCGCACCTTTCTCCCGCATCGTATGGAAGAAGGCTATGGTATCAGCATGGACGGGCTGGACAAATGCCGCGCGGAAGGCCCAATGGATCTCCTGATTGCCGTCGACTGCGGCACCACATCGATCGCCGAGCTCGCACCACTCGCGGACGAGGGCACCGACGTGCTCATCTTTGATCACCACGAATGTTCGCAGGCAGGCAGGCCGCACTGCGTGGCACTCGTGAATCCCAAAGCTGGCGACACCTACCACTACTTGTGCAGCGCTGGTGTGGTGTTCAAGTTAGGGCACGCCCTTCTGAAGCAGCGCTGGCTGGCGAATTTTGAGCTGCGGGAGTTTCTAGACATCGCTGCGCTCGGCACCGTTGCCGACATCGTGCCGCTGGTGCATGAGAATCGGCTGATCGTGCGCAAGGGACTGCTACAGCTGGAGCGCACCCGCCATGCTGGCCTGCGTGCCTTGCGCAAAGTGGCTGGTCTGCAATCGCCGCTCAATGCCATGGACATCGGATTCCGCATGGGGCCGCGGCTCAATGCTTCGGGGCGACTGGCATCGGCCCAGGCATCACTCGATTTGTTGATGTGTCAGGATGACGAGGAAGCGATGATCATCGCCCAGGAACTGGACGGCAACAATCGCGACCGCCAGGGCGTCGAGGAAACGATCGTGCGGGAAGCGGAAGCCCAGATCGAAGCCGATCTGGACATGACCAGCGCCGGGTTTGTTCTTGGATCAGATGGCTGGCACCCCGGCGTGGTTGGGATCGTGGCCTCGCGGATCATGCGGCGCTATCACCGGCCCACCTTTGTCATCGCCTTCGATGAAGATGGCATCGGCAAGGGTAGTGGGCGCAGTATCACTGGAATCAGTCTGGTCGACATTATCAACAGCAGCCGTGATTTGTTGCTGAAAGGCGGTGGGCACGACATGGCCGCCGGAATCAGCATCGAGAGGGACAAGTTCCTCGCGTTCCGCGAGCGCTTTGCCCAGGCAGTGGGTGCCGCCGCCTCGGCGGATCATTTTTCTCCGAAGCTCATGCTGGACGTCGAGACCCGCCTCGCCGACCTCCGTCCCGAGGTCCTCGATAACTATGAATTGCTCGAGCCCTTTGGCCCCTCGAATCCGCAGCCACTGTTTTATGCCCGGGCCGTGCGTCCGAAACAACCGCCCCGCATGCTCAAGGAAAAGCACATGCAAATGGTGCTCACCCAGGATGATGCAGAGCGCGATGCCGTCTGGTTCAGCGTCGGCCCGGTCGTCTTGCCAAAGCCACCTTGGGACATCGCCTTTTGCATTCAGCGCACCCAGTTCCGCGGCCGCCTGCGCATCCAGATCCTCATCCAGGCCCTGCGCAAAACCAAAGCCTATCCTGAAACCGTGATCGTAGGGGCGCCCGACGAAGAGCCAGACGCTGGCGATTGAAGCTCAAGTTCAAGACAAGGAGGGGCGGACTCCGATCCGCCCTCGCCTCGTTAGCAGTTCAAGTCGGAGGCTGGCAGGAGCGCATCTCATTGCATTTGCACCGCGTAGTTCTGCACGACGCCGCGCTGGTCGAAGTCAATGGTGGCGCCGGGCTTTTGCTTGCGGCCGGCTCGTGCGATGGAGCGCATGCTGTTAATGGCACTGCCCGCGTACGGAATCATCCCGATGCCCGTTGAGAGCAACTGATCACCGACCGCTCCCTGCACGGACTCTGTGTTCGCCGCAGAGCCGTAGAGCCAGCGTTCCCCAGTGGGGTAGATTTCCCTACGCTTCGGATCACCCAGCATGTTGCGAACGCTGTCCTGAGTGCTCACTCCTTTTTGAATGCGGTTCGGAATGCTCTGTAGCATCGCGGCATCGGGGTCCCTTCTCAGCGTCGAGCAGGCGCTCATGGAAGCAACAGCCAAGCCAGACAGGAGGAGTAAACACGATTTGTAAAGGGGGTGGTTCATCGATGCTTTCGACTGGCTGGCTGTTCACAAAGTCACATTTCTATGGTCGGGAACCCCTGCATCATACGAAGAGATCGTGATGGATTGCACACTGCCATTCGATGAGTGCCCACGATGCACAAGATCTCACGCAGGCATTCTTCCTGCTCGCCCTCAGGGAGCTCTACCTCAGTGGTTTCCTTTCCGACGGCCAGTAGCAGATGCCCGAAGCTCGACTCTATACTCTGTCCGAGGGTGCGACCGTAGTGTAAAGAATGCTTGTTTGAAATCGGTGAGACTGTAGCAAATCGGTGAGACCGTAGCTTTCTAAGCCCAACGGGCTCTATCATCACAGCCCAAGGCAACGCCCTGGGAGTTTTCAGGAACCGCGTGGCAGCCTGAAGGGCTGCGTCATATCCTACGCATGACGGTAAATTCTAATCAAATCCAGACTGGGACTGCTCGGAGTTGACCCCTGAAAGGTCGGTGTTCGGACCATTG
>JAQCER010000307.1 GCA_027618625.1 Verrucomicrobiota bacterium | reverse complement strand
ATCGTAATTTTCATCGGAGATGACATTGGCGGTGCGCGCTCTCACTTTGACAACGTCCGACTGGATGCGACCAGCAACTTGAATCCTGACGGTGACAATATCCCGAGTGAATGGGAAACCGGCTCGGACCGAGGCGTCGCCCGAGGATTGGATCCCAATGTCAACGATGGCGACGCTGACCCCGATGGCGATACCCTTACAAACTTCGAAGAATTTGAACTGGGCACCCACCCTCAATTGGCAGATACCGACGGCGACGGCCTGAAGGACAATGAGGAGACTGTAACGGATCCGCTCAATGCAGACAGTGACGGCGACACACTGCTCGATGGAGCCGAGGTGCTTATTCACAAGACCGATCCGAACAAGACTGATTCGGATGGCGACCAATTTGAAGATCAGGCTGAGATCGCTGGAGGAAGTGATCCCCTGGTGGCGGCAAGCATTCCCGTCGACAACGGAGACATTTTGCTTGGGGTGAACTTCGTTGGTGGCAATGCTAACAGCCCTGGAGCAGCGGTCGCTGGAATCGCCGGTGTCATCGCCCAAGGGGGCTGGAACAATGCTCCAGGGGGAGCAGGAGACCCCATCAGTCTGGTGGACGCTGGCAACAAAGCCTCGGCGCTGCGCGTCAAATGGGCAACCAACGGGCCCGGCGCAATCGGCGCGGAACCGGCGGATGACAATGCCAACGCCAGCCTGATGCACGGCGTGCTGTTGCCGCGTGGAAGCGGAGCGGGAGGCGACGACGTGATCACTCAGGTTGAACTCCGCAACATTGCCTACCCGGCCTTTAACCTCTACCTCTATGTTGTCTCCGACGGTGGAGCCGAGGCAACATTCACCGCGAATGACGAAACCATCGTGGCCACCGTCGAGCCTTTTGACGGCGATTTCGTGCAAATCACTGAAGATTTCGATGCGGGAAACTACATCCTGTTTGAGGGACTGACTGGGCCAACCCTTACCATAACAGGCAATGCTGATTCTGGGGCTCCTGGCATCGCTGGCTTCCAAATCGTCCGATCAACAACGGATACAGACGGCGATGGAATGCCAAACGTTTGGGAAGAAGCGAACGATCTCGATCCAAATGTCGACGATTCTGCCTTGGATCCAGACAACGATGGTTCGAACAACCTCGCCGAATTCAAAGCGAATACCGACCCGCAGGACAGTGACACCGACCGCGACGGGCTCCTCGACGGTGTCGAAACCAACACTGGGATCTTTGCGAGCGCCACCAACACGGGCACCAATCCACGTTCCAGGGACACTGACAAAGACGGCCTCAGCGACAAGGTCGAGACGAATACAGGCGTCGTTGTCAGTGCCACGGATACCGGCACCGACCCGAACAAGGCGGATACCGACGGCGATGGCGTTTCGGACGGAATAGAGATCGCGGAGTCAACGAATCCGTTCGACAAAAACAGCTTCCCACCGTTCCCGGTCCCCATCGCCTATTGGTCTTTCGATGATGGCGCGCAGACGACAGACGACCTAATCGGCCAGACTCCGGGAACCGTAAATGGGGGTGCTACCTTTGTCGAAGGACATACTGGCAATGCCGGTGACCTTGCTATAAATTTCGACGGCGTCGATTCATCCGTCACCACCGAGGCTCCACTTCTGAATGGACTCACTGAATTCTCCGTCTCGGGATGGATAAAATTTGACACCGTTCAACCAGGACGCACCGGCATCTTCGGGCAGAACGACCTCGTTGAGATGGGGCCAGATACCGCGATATCGTGGTGGATGCCTGACGGCGGAACGATCAACACCGGAGTTGATACGGCCCCCGAGTGGACACACATCGCACTCGTAGGCAGCGAGAGTGGCCGCGTGATTTACCTTGATGGGGAAGTCGCCGGAGAAAATGCCACAGCGCCGTCTGGAGGAACGTCTGCGTTCAACTTCAATATCGGCGGCGACGGAATCTGGGATGGCGCTGGCAGCTTCTTTGAGGGCCTGATCGACGACGTGGCCGTCTGGGATCTTGCCCTTACCGAAGATCAGGTAAAGCAACTGGCGGACGGAACCTTCTCTCCGCTCGGGACTGCCCCTGGCGGAGCAGGCAGCGTCTTCCAGATCACATCCATCGCAATGGATCCAGCCACTCGCAATGTCACCATCACCTTCCCCTCACAGATCGGGGCTTCTTACGCAGGCGAATTTTCTGACGACCTCCAATCATGGTTGGAGTTCGAGGACACCACTGCCGACGAATCTCAGTCGACCTTCCAGCAGTCAGCGGTTCCAGCTGGGGTCACCGCACGCTACTACCGCGTGAAGAAGACTGAATAGCGCTCGCTGGTTCTCAGCAATCGATCAATACCAGGCCGACGGTGAATCATCACCGTCGGCCTTTTTTCTACTTGGAGTTTACACGACTGACAATGATTGCTCTACTCCGATCACAATGCACAACCATGCCGTCGTCGTTTTCCTGAAGAATCCCGTCTCTGGAACCGTCAAGACCAGGCTCGCAGCGGACATCGGCAACGATGAGGCAGTCCGCATTTACCGAAAACTGGTCGCGGCAACCCTGGAAAATCTGCCATGGCAAGAGGCGCGGATCATCATTGCTTTCTCCCCGTGCTCCGAGGAACAAGCGATCCGGGCCTGGCTCGCCCCGTTCGTCCCTCCTGGCGCCACGATAGCTTTTCTGGCGCAGGTGGACGGCGATCTGGGGCAGCGTATGGCTGCGGCGGTAGCAGAGTCGGTCGATCTTGGCCATTCGTCGATCACCCTGGTCGGCACCGATTGCCCAGAGCTTTCCCTGCCCCACTACCACGCGGCGTGGGACAAGCTGATCGATCACGATGCCGTGTTTGGCCCGGCGTGGGACGGTGGCTACTACCTGCTTGCGCTCAAAGGGATGACGCCGTATCTCTTCGAAGGAATACCGTGGAGCGCGAGTAATACACTCGATGAAAGTTTGACGGCAGCTGGGCGAAAACATCTCAGGACTGCGTTGCTTGAACCTCTTCGGGACATCGATACGATTGCTGATTTAACGGACACCCACATCATGGACGACTCATTGATTCTCCTCGCCCCCATCTATCAGGAACGTGTCTGGGGCGGACGCACGCTCGAAACTCTCTACGGCCGCACGTTGCCTGAGCCCGAAACTCCCTACGGCGAGTCCTGGGAGGTGGTCGACCGGGAAGAAGCTCAGAGCATTGTCACCAATGGCCCGTTCGCCGGAAAATCCCTGAACGATCTGTGGCAGAAGCATCGCGAGGAAGCCTTCGGCCCGACCGCCGTTGCCTGGGAGTGCGACCAGTTCCCAATTCTTGTGAAAATTCTCGATGCTCGCGACAAGCTGTCGATCCAGGTGCACCCACCAGCAGACATCGCCCCGTCGCTCCACGACGAACCCAAGACCGAGATGTGGTACATTGTCGACGCCGATCCCGATGCGAAACTCTACGTGGGCCTTAAAGAAGGGGTCACGCGCGATGCTTTCGAGCGCGGACTCGATCAGGGAGCAACCGCTTCACAGGTGCATGCTCTCTCCCCGAAAGCCGGCGAATTCATTTTCATCCCCAGCGGGAGATTGCACGCCATCGGAGCCGGGCTGCTCATATTTGAAATCCAGCAGAACAGCGACACAACCTACCGCGTGTTCGACTGGAACCGCATGGGCCTCGATGGAAATCCACGGCAACTGCACATCGAAGAGTCGATGAAATGCATCGATTTCGCAGACGTCGCGCCCACCATGACCCCCGCTCAGGGAGAGCTACTCGTCGATTGCGAGTATTTCAATGTTCAGATAAAAACAATACCGCAAGGCGGCTCGGGAACGATTGCCTCCAACGGCGAGTTTGCAATTGCGGCCGTCGCAGCTGGGAGTATCGAGGTCGATGGCAGAATTTTTAGCAATGGGGACTTCTTCCTCATTCCCGCGTGCGCAGATGGCTGCCGAAGCGTAACCTCAGCACCCGGTGCAGACGTCCTCATCACCAGATTGCCATGACTCGAAGGTTACGGCCAAGGAGAGGCGGACTCCGATCCGCCTCATGAATCCATAAGCTAAGCTATGGCGGATCGGAGTCCGCCTCTCCTTGGTATTCCTGGCATGCTGTTCAGCATGCGAATGTCTCTACGGCGACTCGAATCCCAGCCTATGCTCCAATGGCAGTCTCTAGCTGCTCGTCCTCCTTGAGTGAAATGTGGGAATCAGTGAGGATTGCGATGTGGACCAAATCCAGCAGGGCTTCTCGTTGTGGTTGTCATCTTATTGGTGTTGGGTAGCTTGGTCTTCTTGGAATAACTTCTTGGAATAACGTGTGGCGTTGCGAAGTTGGACGAACATTGTTGGTAACTGTCAAAATTGCAAGATTACCCTCACTCCCTTAATAGAGGGGATTTCGATCCCAGATGGATACGCCAAATGGCAACGACCGGACAAACAGATCCGGCAATCGGCCGCGATCCTTTGCCTGTTTTCGATCGAGCGCTGCCTTGCCCTTTCGGCGGTCTCCATGTAGAAGTGCCCTATGGAAGTGCCCGCACTGCTTTGCTCGATCCTGCGCTCCCGTCGCGGACCGGTTTTCGCACTGGTCACTATCCTTCCGGTACTGTCGCCGGTGCCTGCCGTCCGGGCCGGGGACCCGCCGCCTCCGCTTTTGGAATTTGCCGAACCGTCCAATGGCGCTTTGTTCTCCACACTCGATGAGATCCCGGTCGTGCTGCACGCGGCCGCTCCCAGCGATGTGTTTCATTCCGCCGAGGTCTTCGCCAATCGCGGCACGATCGCCACGACTCTGTTTTGCTGCCCGCTCTGCCCCTGCGCGCGTCCGCAACCCGGCCAGGCGACAACCCTGCAAATCCCGGCCCCGTGGAGCGGTGGCCCTCCGCCGCCGCAGCCGTGGCAGGGCTGGAGAAACTCCCAGGCGGGCGTCTATCAACTCACCGCCCGGGCCGTCGGCGAAAATGGCACCGTCGTGGACGCCGCCCCGGTCACCATCACCATCGTGGACCTGACGCTGAACCTTGTCGTCAATCCAGACGGATCAGCCATCCTCGTCATCCCCCAAGGATCGATGGTGCCGGGCGGATACGATCTGGAAACGAGCGACAACCTCCTCACATGGAAGCGCGAGGGCCCGTTCTCTCCGGGAAATGTGGCGGCGTTCTACTGGGATGATCCGCCGGAGAACGCGCGTCGCAAACGGTATTACCGTGCGAAATATGTTCCGCCGTCCCCTGACTGATCACTGCCAAGTTTCCGGCTCCGTCGTAACTAACTAGTGCCTGGGCGGAAATGTCTACGAGCCTATGATAGCTGAATAAGGATGTCTTGGAGGGGATTG
>JAQCER010000306.1 GCA_027618625.1 Verrucomicrobiota bacterium | reverse complement strand
CTGGTGAACGAGCTGGGACTCCGTTCCTTTGGCAACTGGCAAGTAGCCCTGATCCTGATCGCGTTCGGTGTGATCGTCGGTCCTGTAAACCTGTTCGTTTTTGCAAAGCCCGGCAGGCGTCATCGGCTGTTCTGGACTACGCCGCTGATCTCACTGATCGCAAGTGCGCTGCTCATCGTCCTGATTCTTGTTCAAGATGGAACCGGTGGGAAGGGTGAACGTCTTGTGCTGGTGAACGCGGAACCAGCGGAGACCAGTGCCTACGTTACCCAGTACCAGGCAGCAAGGACGGGCGTCCTCTTCACCGGGGCATTCGAGGCCAAGGATACGTTCATCAGCCAGACCGCACTGCGTGACAGCCCGTGGTCGGCAGTGGATGAAGAAGGCGGCCTAGCGAAACGCTACCAGATGGAAGGCAACATTTATGGGGGCGATTGGTTCCAAAGCCGTCGCGAGCACGGCCACTACCTCCAGGCAGTGCGCACGACGCGCGGGCGCATCGAGCTCGTAAGTGACGCCGGACAGCCCCCCGTCATTGTATCCAGCTTCGGCTTCGAACTGACCCGACTGTCCTATGTCGACCAGACAGGCGGCCTCTGGATGAGTCAGGGTGCGGTGCCAACGGGCGACCGGGTAACGCTCGTATCCGCAAAGAAGGGCGATGACAAAGCAATGTTCCCGACTGCGATCGAGGGTGCACAGATCGATGTGGAAACGCTGACGGGGCCAGGGCGATTCGTCGCCACGGCTGCGCAAGCTCCTGAATTGACGATCGAAACGCTCGACAGCATCGACTGGAAAGACCAGATCGTTCTGTTCGGGCCAGTCCAGGGATTGAGATTGGCCGACAAGTAGGTAACATGGAACTGCGCACATTTGCAGAGAAGGTTCTCTTCAGCACGCGGCTTGAGGACAAGCTGGCCGCGCCGGAGGGAGTTGTGACAGATGACTCACCGGGCGTCGCGATCATCAGTGCTCCCGCGATGCCTGGGCGACCGGAAGCGCTCCATTTTTCAATGGAAAACGGCAACACGAGTTTCGCGCGCGCACGCCACCTGCAGTCTGACGAGGACCGCGCCACGTTGTTGCATTTCTTCGCTAATCACGAGTTGCTGGCCACGGAACTGATGGCGCTGGTTTTGCTGAAGTTTCCGGACGCGCCGAAGGAGTTTCGCATGGGCATCCTGAGAACACTGCGCGAAGAACAGGCGCATACGCAGATGTACATGCGGCGCATGACAGCGTGTGGATTGACTTTTGGCGACCGCCCCGTGAACGGCTACTTCTGGAGGAACATTGCCGATATGGAGTCGCCGCTCGACTACGTGACGCGGCTGAGCCTGACATTCGAACAAGCGAATCTGGATTTTGCCCACCACTTCGCCCAGGTTTTCCGGGCGGGCGGCGACACTTCCACAGCAGGGATCCTCGATAAGATTTATCGCGATGAAATCTCGCACGTGAGCTACGGCTTGCAGTGGTTCCGCCGATGGAAGGGTGAGGGTTTGTCTGACTGGCAGGCCTTTCAACAGCATCTGCAATTCCCGCTGTCGCCGAACAGGGCCAAGGGCAAGGCGCCATTCAATGCCGAGGGCCGCAGGGCTGCAGGACTGGATGACGAGTTCATCAATGAACTTCAGGTCTCCACCTCGTCGCGCGGCCGCACACCGCATGTCTACGTTTTCAATCCGGCAGCTGAAGAATCTGTCGCGTTGCAGTGGCCCCATTTTACACCGTCCAAGGAGCTGGCAGCGCTTGCCAGCGATCTCGATACCGTGGCGCTCTTCCTGGCCCGGGAGGATGATCTGGTGTTGCTGCGGCATCGGCCAACAACGGAATTCCTTCAGCGAATCCAGGCTGCTGGCTTTCCCGTGCCGGAGATCGAGTTGCTGGATGCAAATGGCCGCATCGCCGCAGACAGCCCCAACAGGAGCAGAAAAATCGGCTCGCTTCGACCCTGGGGCTGGAGCCCTGAAAGCGTGCAGTTGTTGCAACCGTTCGCCGCCAGGGTGACTCAGACGGTCACGGCCACGCGTTGGGTGCCAGAGATCTCGGAGCTTTACTCGAAACGATGGAGTGCAGCGCTCCTGCAAAAGCTCGTCGCAGCAGAGCCAGAGCTGCCGTTGGTTGGCCCAGGCGACTGTGGAACTTGTGCTGAAGACCTGCCGACGACGACCGCACTGGCCTCACAGATTCTTGAGCGACACGAGTGCGCGGTGCTGAAGGCGGCGTTCGGAGTATCTGGCCGGGGTATGTTGCGTGTGGATCGCACGTCCTTGCGGGATCCGCGAACCACTGGCTGGATCACGAATACCTTGCGGCGGCATCAAACCATAGTCGTCGAGCCCTGGTTCGAGCGTATTTTCGATCTGTCGATGCAATACGAAATCAAGAGAAGCTCGGCTGCGGAAGATGCGCCGGAGCGAGCCATTGAAGTTATTTTCAAGGGAGGCACGCGACTGATCAATGACGAGCGTGGTCAGTTCCGCGCGTGCCAGGTCAGTCACCAATTGATCGCAGGCATTCCGGCGGCAGTCGCGCAATTTTTCCACAGCCATCCCGTGCGCGAAGGATGGGCAAGGGAACTGTTCGAACGGACGATTCCAGCACTGCTCAGCGAAAGCCTGCTCCTCTCCGGATTCGAAGGCCCGCTAGGTGTCGATGCTTTCGTTTTCAAAGATCGAATCACTGGCGTTCTCATGCTACAGCCGATCGTTGAGATCAACCCACGCTTCACTTTTGGACGACTCGCCATAGAACTACGTCGCAGCCTGCATCCCCGCAGCAGAGGCACCATCCAGATAGTTACCGCCAGCGAGATGCCGACCGAGACTAACATTGTGACAGCGCCCCACGGCGCCCGCATCAAGATGGTGTCCGGCGTCTTACCACTGTCCGAACCGCGACCGCCCAGCCGGTTTGGAGCGATCTGGACGGTGGAAAACTAGGTTAGGCCGCACTTCGTGAGGCGGATCGGCCCAGCCTCAGCTTTTCCAGCCAATCGCTGAGCGCATCGAAGAACGCCTCGCAACCAATGTCGTTGAATCGTTCATCGAGCAGGCGTTCAAGGTGAACATAGTTCAGAACTCACTGATTGGGCGGCTTAGTGGAGTATACCGGCAAAAGAATTCCATGCCACGTTCACGAGGCCACACGGGCGGCGCTGCCCTTCCCCCTTCCTCTCTAAAGACGAACCGCCGGACTTGCTTCGGGCAAATCCGGCGGCCGCATCAACCTCAACATATCTATGAAACTAAGCAACCTTCACTGCGCTTTTCGGACTCACAGTGAGAAGTCTCTCGTTACTTCTGACTACTCAGCACCGGATCCGTTCAAAGTTTTCTTTCTGTCACAAAGCTTTTTTATGGGCAAAGGCGTTCGATTTTCCATAAGTTATTTGAATTCAAAGAGTAGAGTATCCTGTCGTGAAGCCTGCTCGGGCGCCCCTGCCAGAATTCGATCGCTGACGGAGCGAGTTCAAATCCTCCCCAATTCTCTGGCAATGGGACGGGTTCGCCTCCCTCAGGATACTGGGACATAAGTTCTTTGTATCTCATTTCAAGCAATTTGCGGCTTGCGACGGTCGAGCTCTGCGTGGAAGCGATGGCGCTAATCTGGCTGCCGTACGGCCTGGAATGAAAATAGTCCTTCGAGGCCTCTCTAGAACTTTTTTTTACTGTTCCGCGGATCGAAACCTGCCGTTCGAGTTCTTTCCAAAGAAAAGTGACCGATGCATGGGGATTTTTGGCCAGTTCCTGCCCCTTGCGGCTTCTGTAGTTTGTGAAAAAGATGAACCGATCGCGCTCGAGGCCCTTGAGCAGCACCGTGCGGGTGGAGGGAGCTCCGGTCGGATCGACCGTAGCCAGAATCATTGCGTTCGGCTCTGGAACACCCGCTTGGCAGGCCTCTGCCATCCATTTCTCGAACTGCACGAACGGGCTTTCCCCGACATCAGCCTTTGACAAAGTGTGTCGGCGGTAGTCTTCCCGGAGGCTGTGCAACTGCACCGACGTGGAAGATGATGCATCTTTTGATGGTTGTTCTTTACTCATGGGATGGAACGTAATCTAAGAGTCGATCACATGTATGGCGATCTAGAACAGGTTCTTTACCACGAAAGCACGATTTTCGCGAGGCTTGACGAGCTGGCGCGCGAGATCACCAGGCACTATCGTGATGTGGGGGGCGATCTTGTCGTTCTGGCGATTCTTGATGGAGGGCTCATTTTCATGGCCGACCTGATGCGGCGGGTGAATCTCCCCCTGCAATTTCGGACACTTTCGGTGTCGAGCTACCATGGAGGTACGGAGAGTTCCGGAGTGGTGAAGTTTATGGGTGATCTGCCAGAGGTGAAGGGGAAGCATGTTCTGCTCATGGATGATATTCTGGATAGCGGGCGCACTCTCGCCGCGGTCAAGAAGCGGGTGCACGACGAATGTGATCCTGTGAGTGTCCAGATCTGCGTTTTGTTACAGAAGAAAAAGCAACGTGCGGAAGAGGTGAAGGCAAACTACGTGGCGTTCGAGATCGACGACGAATTTGTGGTGGGATATGGACTTGACTACCAGGGCTGCTACCGAAATCTCCCGGTGATAGGAATTTTGAAATCTGAATTGATTCAACCCGAACACCGATGAGTGGCAATGACAACGAGACAAGGGGGGCGGCTTCCTCGACAATCCTCTTCTTTTCTTTGCTGCAGCAGGCTGCGGGTGGCGAAAAGCAGGTCGACTGGCCGATCGCCCCACCGGGAGTGCCGATTGCAGAGTTGCTCGGCGATCTCTACGCCCGGTGGCCGGAATTGAGTGCCTGGGATGGGCAAATTCGGGTAGCGGTAGACCTTGAATATGTGGATCGCGATTACATCGTGAAACCGGGGCAGGAGATCGCTCTCATGCCGCCGGTTCAGGGAGGTTAGCGGATGGATTGAGGATGAGCAGAGAATTTGTCGCTTGAGATGCAGGGCAGGCTGGACAGATAGAGCGGCAGGCATCAGGTTTGCGATCCATGGCGCAGCACGTGCTTCAGAACGAGATGATTCTGGCTTCAGCCGGAGCCGGAAAGACCTATCAATTGACGAATCGGTACGTCGCGTTGATGGCGCGAGGAGTCGAACCGGAACGGATCATCGCGCTTACCTTTACGAGAAAGGCAGCGGGAGAGTTTTTCGATTCGATCCTCATCAAGTTGGCGACGGCTGCTGCGTCTCCTGAAGGGGCGAGGCGACTGGCCGCCAGCCTGCAACTGGAAGAATTGAGCCAGCTGGATTTTCGGTCGATGCTGCGCAAGCTGGCTGAGCGGTTGCATCTGCTCAGTCTGGGAACCCTCGACGGGTTCTTTGTCAGCATCATTC
>JAQCER010000305.1 GCA_027618625.1 Verrucomicrobiota bacterium | reverse complement strand
TACCAGACCAGCCGCCGCTCCTGCAACGAATCCAATTCCGTAGTAGGATTCCTGCCCAATCCCCGTCAGAGTGAGCGCGCTCATTGTTGCGTTCACCGCAAAGAAGGCGAAGGTGGCATGCAGGGCACCTTTTCGATCATCCAGATAGAAGAGCACCGTCAGCAGTGAAAGGAAGATCACCAGCAGGAAGCATCCGAGCAGAGTCATCACGAACACGCCACGCGCGATCGCACCGATTCCCAGCAGATCACAGAGAGCCTCCAGATTGAGAAAGACCAGCAGCGTGGTGAACCCTTGAACTTTGACCAGCGTCCACATGCTTTTCTTCAGGCCTTCCACGGCATCGATGCGAAGTTCTTCCAGCCTGTGCAAAGTTGCAGAGCCAGCGATTGCTTCACTATAACGTTGCAGGCTGCTTGCGAATGAAGTCTCCAATGCAAGCACGTAGGCGGCCATCCCCGGCACCATGGTCGCCAGTGCGATGTGGATCGATAGATCATACTCTGGTGAAGCCTTAATCCATCCCGTCACGGTGAAACTTTGCGCGGAAAACTGCCAGAAAAGCACCTTGTCCACCCACAATCCACAGTTGTAAAACATCCCTGCCCAGATCAATCCGGGATACCGGCGCACGTAGGACAAGACGTCCAGAGTTACATCGTAGTCCCCGCCGAACTCTCTCGCCAGTCGCCAGAAGAGCAGCAGAAACAGAATTGCGTGGCCAACCACGAACCCGGTCAGTGCAGCATATTCGCCATACTGCCGAACAGCCAGCATCACGCACCCACAGCTGGCAACAAAACCGATCACGAAGCTCATCAGCACCCAGCGATAGCATGAGACCGACGTCAGGTAACTACCGGCAGTAAAAATGGCACACGCAAGCAGCAGCAAAGCAACAGCCGAGCTCTGCTGGATCGAAGTCAGCCCGCTCCCCCCACTCGTAAACAGCAATATCCCGATGACACCTGCGATGGGAATGATGATGGCCAGAGCAAAAAGAAAGGATCCGAGAACACGCTGGCGCCGACCATCATAGAATCGATCCGCTGCGTAACGAGTCAGCAGCAATGAAAACGGTCCGATAATCAGCAGCGCAAGTGCATAGCAGTGAGTGATCAGAGAAGTGAACTGATCCATTGCCTCTGCTCCGATCCTGGGCCTCAACATCAGCACCAGAACGATCAACGAGCCGACGGAAACCATCCACGGCCCGACGGCTATCAACCCGGCATACAGCCCTGCTCTCGCCACGCCAGCGAGGCTGCGGCGCCCCATGATCTTCTGCAGTTCAAATCCTATTCCTGCCATACTAACAATCGTATAATCGATGATACGCTGATACGACATCGTTCAGCGCGTAGTCCATTGTTGCCCGCATGCGCCCGGTTTCACCGAACTCCACCCGCAATCCAGCGTTATTCAAAAGCTTTGCGATTGCTTCTCCCGTTTGCTCTGGCTCTGCCACCGCGGTAACAAAGCCTGCGCTACCGTCGACTGAACGATTGCCAGCGCGACCTTCTATCAGTTCTCGACACGCACCGACATCTGTTGCCACCGCCGGAATACCATAGGCGAAAGCCTCAATCAGCGCAAAGGGCAGCCCTTCACTGAGACTCGTCAACACCATCACATCGATCTCCTGAAGAAAGTCGCTCGCGGCCACCTTACCGACGAATCGCACCTTGTCCCCAAGGCCCAGCACCTCCAGCAACTCCCGGCATTCCGCATAGTAGCCAGGATCCTCATCAGTGGGGCCCGCGATCAGCAATTCGGCTTCGGGACACCGGGCCAGCATTGAGTTTACAGAACGCAGTAATGTCTTGATGTCTTTGATCGGAACAATGCGCCCGAGAAAACCTGCGACCTTGCGCTTTGAGTCGGACCGAGCAACGCCCGCTGCGACAGCGGCCACACCATTTCGATCCTCTCTCTGTCAGCACCAAATTCCACCTGTATCTCAGCGTTCCTCTCGAACAACGACACGATCTGATCCGCTGAATCGTAACTGACTTGCGCCTGAAACAGGAAAAACTGCATCCATAGATCAGTAAGGACACTGTGTGGAGTTCCCAGAGCGGGAACGCGTTCGCCCGGATCCGCAATCCAATTGGCCGTCCTAAGATCCTCAACTCGCTCTTTCACATAGATGCCATGTTCGGACAGCAGGAATCTGCCGCCGCGGCGGTGCTTCAAAAGTGCCCCAAGCAGGCCGGCGTAGCCGGTGCATACAGCGTGGTAGACCGGTGCCTGAGGCACGCGATCAACCTCCCCTAACAATGCCCAAAGATGAGCGGCAAAATTCCAGACATTCCAGTAAAACTCCTTGAATGAACACCCTGGCCCTCTCGCGTTATACAGATCCTGCAGCAACTCCCACGTTTCCGGCATCTCCCAGAAGTCGCGCAAGGAACAAGTGGATGCCGCACTGCAAACACAGTCCATTATTCGCAAGGCACTGCCTTTCCCTGCAAAAAGTTCCCTCACCGCGTCAGTCACTTCGCGCGCCCGCGCTCGAGCGCCTCTGCTAAATCGAACCCGCGACTGACTTTGATTGTGCAAATAGATTTCGTGAATCGCCGTCAGGTTCTCCGGAACTGCGTACTTTGGCTGGCCGCACAGCTCTTTGCGGCTTCCGATGAACGTGATGGCGAATTCGCGCTCAGGCATTGCCCGCATCATCTGATCCACCCATGCGGAAACTCCGCCGAATACATAAGGGTAAGTACCCTACCCTCCAGAAGGAGGCACACCTTCTTATGCCGGGCACCCTGCATCGCGCTTGGCGGTGCATTGCGTTGCAATAAATTCATTGTCATGAGGCTTCTCTCCTTGCGGGTTCGAGCCAGAATTCCTGGAGCCAGAATTTTGCCGGAGAATCGGGCTCGAGCTTTCGAACGTGCTCGCAAACGCCAGATAGATCCCCCCGAACGAGACTGACTTCTGCACCCAGCAGATGAAAGCGATCGCCTGGATCCAAGATGCACCGCCGCTCGGTTGTCTCCACCAGTTGCGCCCAGGCTCCAACTGCCCGATCACGCTGCCCGAGATAGAGTGCAAAGTGCGCTTCATAGAAGGCTGAATGCTGCTCGAACTTCTCCCGTTCAGCCAGTGATCGAAGCTGGCGCACTACTTCCAGTCCTGAACGTGCACGGATCGTTCCTTCCTGTGGCATCAGGAGTTTTTGCTCAAGCACTGCCAGGTGAATTTCGCAAAGGCCAAGCAGGGCATCCGGGTTCTCTGGATTCCGATTTACCCGGCATCGAAGATTCCTGGCATGGCGCTCCAACACATTCAGGCGCTCAGCGACGCAGCCCTGACCAACCAGCATGACATGCGTGTTCGGATGATCGCGAAACTTTCTGTTCAGACTCATCAACGGTGCTTCCTCAAGTTTGACCACATCACTCAGAACATGATCCAATTGCGCATCGCTCAACGATCCAAAGCTCGAGATAAACGACGACGCTCGTGCAAAATTTGCACTCCGCCTGCAATCGCGCAATGGCATACCGCAAATGAACGAATCTCTGGCACCCGCCCTCGCTCCACGTGCCTCTTTTGGTGCCAGCGCGCCCAGCAAAAGTACGAACAATGGCCCGGCGACGGGAATCAAAAGCGCCAATAGAACGAACAGCCCGTAAAGATAGGGCCGCCACCATGCGATCATGCTGGAAGCGCTCACTCCACAGACGGTCGCCGCGAGAATGTGCAACTGCCAAAGTGGAAACCCGAGCGGCGATGCCTGCCCGGAAATTGCTGCATAGAGCACTGCAAACGCAAGCCCCCACGCAATCACAGCGAGAATGAATCGGGGCATCATTTTGCTTTCTTCGCGAGTCGCGCGATGAACAGATCAGCAGATTCGGATGCCTGAAGCACCGCACTCGCGTAACGTACCCCGTCTGCGGGTGAAATCCCCTGAAGCTCCCTCCGCAGTGCGGATTCGATTTTTTCGGCGACTGATTTGGCACCGCTGAGATCCATCATTGGCAGCAACACCAGCAGGCTGTCACCATCTGGATCGGCCGCGCAAACATCCTGGGGACGGAGACACTCTGACAACACCCGAAGCACGCACTCACTCTCCGCTCCGATATATCCCGCCCCGGGGAAGCACAAACCCGCCGTAGACAACTGGTGCAGATCTCGACCGCGAACACAAAGCCGTGCTGTCTCGCGCAGTCTATCAAAGTTCTCATCACTCTTGTTGCGCAGCGCCCTGACATCATCATCCCACCGGGGCTGGAAGGTTCTGGACTCGGCATCTGACAGCGCATGAGTCCCGGCACGCATCAATCGGCAGCAGGTCACCCACTGGCACACGGTTTTCATCCGGTCGAACGCCTGCCAGTTGACTGAAAGCAGTGCCATTCGGCGCACCATAAGGAGTGCCCTCACATTGCCTTCATGGTCGACCCATGGCAGAGCCGCCAGCCACTTGTCCCCCTGCCTGGGAGTGGCCTCCCAGATCTCTCGACAAGTCACGAGATCGCGGGTCACCAGAGCGCGCTCGACGATTGCGCCATCGATCGGCAGAGCCTCAGGCGTGGAAGTTCCATTGAGATTGGCGATACGCAGCATCTCACCGCGACCATTTGCGGGCAAATAGATTGCCGCTTCCTGGATGCCCGAGATCCGGTAGAGGAGATGGAGTACCTCCCGGTAAAGCGTGCGATCCTCAGCTTTCAAAATGGTCGCCAGTTCATTGTCCAACGACACCATTTCCAGCCCGTGAACCGCCAGCTGCCTTTCCAAGCGGTGAGACGATTCCTCCGCAACACGCAGGGCCGATATCGCTCGCAGGTTCGCTTCTTTCAGAGCGCTCACTTCGGCTGCGGCCGAGCGCTGTGTGCGTGTGAGGGCAGAACGCAACTCACCAGCCACAAGCCCGAGCACTGGCAGTCCGGCGAACAGATACCGATACTCATTGATGACGCTTCGCCAGGTTCCAAACTCCATCCACACTGCCGAAGCAGTCCCCAACGCAGAGGTAAGCAGACCAGCAGCCACGCCGACAACGAGCCCGTAGCGCCCTCCCAGCAGCAGAGGCACGAGGATCAGAGGCGAAGGATTCAATCGCAACCACAGCGGGTCACGCGAAGACAGGAGCCACGTAATCAGCCCAAGGCAAGCTGCGACCAGCAGAAAGTCTCCCAGCACACTGAGCCAATACCTTCCCCTTTTTTCTTCGTGGTTCGTCCCAATTACATTCATGTTAGTTTGAGAAAGCCGAGAGCGGTGCCTTCGCACGCCGGGTAGCTAGAGAGTCTTTGTTTAAAATCGCCAGTGCCATGGCAAAGCATTCGCGGGCAGCTCGCTCGTTCCCGAGGACGCGACGAATCCTCCCCAATTG
>JAQCER010000304.1 GCA_027618625.1 Verrucomicrobiota bacterium | reverse complement strand
GGGGTCACCATTGGGATCGCGCAGTGTCAACGAGCGGTTGCCGCCATCGGCTTCCAAGGGCCAGCCGTTGCCATCAGAGTAGTCGACAGAGAACAGGGTGCTGCCATATTGATCCATCAATGCGACTCTTTCGCCGCCGTTCGACAAGCTGCCGCCAAAATAGCCAAAGACGATGACACCTGGATACACTGAAGCGAAGGCGACCGGGGATTCATCGGATGCGAGAATGATGCGCTCGCCGGGATTCATTGCGGTCTCGCCAGGGAAGGTGAAGCTGGCACCCTCCAGTTTCACAAAGCTGAGATCGACTGGCAATGGGCCGACGTTCTGAATCTCGATAAACTCAAGTGCCGAGCCACCAGGTGGATGGTACATGATCTCCGCAATGACCAGCTGCGGTGTGCTCGGGCCATTGATAAACGTGGCCTCAGTCATCGCGCTCCATACACCATTCTTCAAGGTGCGGGATCTTACCAGCGTGGTGCCCGCGATCGCAGGTGGAGCTGTGTATTCGAGAGCATTGTCTGCAACCTCGCCACCTAGATTCTCGCCGACTTCCATCGTAAACGAAGCAAGAAAGTCCGAACTCGTAATGCTGGTGTTGAGTCCATGAATCGCCAGCTGGTTGTTGCCCACAACAAGCTCTTCCATGAAATTGCTGACGTTGAATGCTCGCAAGTTCACTGCCGATTCGTCGGAGTTATCACCCTCCGAGGATGAGTTCCACTGGGGCGACGCAGGGCCATTGGGAGCAATGATGCGCACTCCATTGAGATACGCGACAAAGCCGTCGTCATAGCGCGCCTTGAGCTGCATAAAATTGGCGTCCGCCAGATCGCTCGCGGAAACGGTGAAGGGGATGCGAATGTAACAGGACGTGTTGATATTATTCATCTCGGCCTCGACATCGATGTCGATCAATGATTCGTACGTCGTCGCTGTGTCGTAGCCAACGCCACCAGAACCGGAGGTCCAAGACGAGTCGTCGAATGGCTCGGTTCTCCCGGTCCACCTCGTGCCGATCGTGCTGCCACCGTTGGCAACGCTCGGAATGAGCACCCGCTTGGCAGCGGTCTCGGCGAGGATCTCGACGCGGTCGTCTCCGGCGCCACTTGCAACCGGCTTGCGCGGATCCATGCCGTCGAGTGTGTAATAAATGGTGCCTCCACTCGGTGCTGACATGGTGAGGTTATAACCGTCCGGAACCGTCCCGCCGAACTGCGCAAACGTCGGCGCATCCTCGGAGTGCTGGAGATCAGCATCAAAGAGGTGCCGCATCAAGATGCTGCGGCGCTGGGGAATCCAACTGGTGCGGATCGAGGTGCTCATGCCTGGCAGAACCCCGGACATTTCTCGGCGCATGCCCTCATAGTGAGCGGAAATGCGGGTATCCTCTAACGCTCCACCGTTGAAAAAATGTTTGTGAACTCGATCCGCGAACCGTATCCGAAACTCGGGACTGGCGGTCAGCGACTGAAACAGAGTGGCAATTTCAGAGCCGCCACCGAGCTCACCAGTGATCGTGTTGACGTTGACCGCTCGTCCCTGGTTGCCGAGCGACCACTCAGCGTCCCAGACATAGAACCGGAACTTTGCACCTGGGATCCGCTCGCGGGCGGCGCGCCAGTTGTTGCTCGGCCAGTCTCCCGTGCCGCCGTAGATGTTTACCAGCAAGTAATCGATAAAGTTGTCGACATCGAGGACATCAAGCGAAGCCGCATAGTTCGCGGGGACGCTTTGGTCGCGACCAACAGTGGAACGCATCCGATTCCACTCGGTGGTATCCCCTTCACGCACCTCGCCAAACTGCGCGATGACATCCCACGCTTCATCGCCGCCGTGCCACGAGCGCATGAAGTCGTCATCAATGCGCTCGGTCGGATTGTAGTAGCCTTTGTAATCGCCGTTGATAAACAGATTCACGAAGTTCCCACGCGCGGCGACACTGCCGGTATCGAATTGCAGACGTCTGATCATCTCGTCGACGATGTAGGGATCAGAGTGATCATTCATCCCAGCGCGCAGGGTGACGCGATCAAACTCCTGCACCGCGTGCCCTTTGAAAAAAGGATACTTGAGCGTCGCCGACCCGTAGTCGCCTCGGAAGTAGAGGCGGAACGAATACTTCGAGAACGGCAGGCCGCCATTTGGGGTGTAGTTGCCTCGAATGTAGTTCCCGCCCTGCACCCGCAACCCGCAATCCACACCGAGACTACGACTCGAGTCGTTCGCATCGAAGAACTCCGCAGACACTGGACGTTCCCATGCGATGCCGCGTTCTGCGCAATTGCGCGGGTTGGTTTCTTGAATCCCGGTCGGCCCCCAGAGGTTTCTTTCTTCCGTGGTAAGCGAGATGACGGGCAGCGATCGAATCGCGGCGGAAGCATTGAACATGTAAGTCTGGGTAACGACCGCCGAAGGCAGATAGCCTGTCCTGAACGCTGCGGCGCGGAACACCGTTGTGCGATTGATGGTAATCGGTACGGAGTAGATTTTTCCTTTGCTCGAGGTCGGCTCGCTGCCGTCGGTGGTGTAGCGCAACGTGACGCCGCTGTCTGGCGTTGTCAGATGGAGGTCGAATGGGGCATTGAAGAACCCGCGCCCGACGTTTGGATGCGGCTTCTGCAGCAACCCAACAATGGTGCTGTCGCCGTTAGCGGCACCAGGAGTCGGCGACGCGTAGTAGCGCCAGGCACCGGAAGAATCGCGACCGTAGGAATGGTCATTGCGCTGCAGCGGGAATTCGGGAGAAATTTCGTCTGCAACCGTGCGCGGCGATTCCGGAGCAAACAGTCCAAGGTATTCGCTGGAGCCGGACAGCTTGAAGTTCGTGTGAATTTCGCCAAAACCGTTCGGTGCACGATCCTTACCAGTTGCGAAGATCACGAGGTAGCCACCGGCTGGAAGCGTGCGGGCAGGCAGAACGAATTGCCCTGGGTCATTGGAATCGTCGCTCAACGACCAGCCGGACAGGGCGATGGCTGAGTTCCCAAAGTTGAATAGCTCGATCCAATCCGAGGCCTCGCCGTCTTCGTCAAGCCGTCCCGAGCGATTCGATGCGATGAATTCGTTGATCACGAGATTCCCGAACGCAGCGTTTGGATCGACAGTGTAGCTCCAGCCGTTCACCTCGAATGCATTGGGCTCTGCTGCTCTGTCTTCGATGCCATGGCTGGGTGCCCAAGATAAGGATACGGCGCCGGTGCCGACGTTTGTGAAAGTGAACGTATAGACGTTTCCACTTCCAGATACAGAACTGGCCGGGATACCATTGGCCAGCAAGTCACTCGCTTCGACTCCCGACACTGGCTCGGAGAAAGTGATCTCCATTTCGCCAAAGCTTCGCAACGTGACACCAGCAGGTGGAAAGATACCTGTCACGGATGGAGGAAGGTTGTCGACAATGTTGTACACGCGCACCTCGCTGAGCGCGGTATGGTCGAACGCGTTGGGCACCGTAGCGGTGTCCACAATGCCGTGATTGGCAGCCCACGAGACTGTCGCCTGCCCGAGAGGGACATTGGCAAAAGTGAACGTGTATTGATCGCCGAATCCACTCACCGAGCTCGCGGCTGTGTCATTGATCCGCAAATCTTCTGCACTCACGCCCATCACCGGTTCAGAGAAGGATACAGTGACCTGAGCCAAGTTGAGCACCGTGCCTGGCCCTGGACTGAAATCTACGACGACGGGCGGATCGAAGTCGGGCGCAGTCGAGATCAGCTCCGGGTTCATCATGAGGTCGCTGCTGTCGAGGTTGACGTTGAACACCTGGATCGCAATCGTATTCTCCCCTTCGACCAGAATGCCTGCTGGGTTGCTGATGTCGAATGACCCGAAAGCGCCGGACTCGTGATTGGTTTCCGCGAAGGAATCGAACTCTCGTGTAGCTGGTGAATTTTCATCCAGCACCTCCGTGCCGTTGATCCAGACCGTGAAGCCATCGTCGTAATCGATCTCCATAGTCAGGCGAGAAACCAGCGCAACATCAGAGACGTTGAAAGTCCGCCGCAAATAGAGGGTCGAGTATGAATTGCGCATGTCACTCAACACGGTGCCACCATTCCCGTCGCCGTAGCGAAACGGACTATCGCCAGTAGACCATAATGAATCATCGAAACCCTGCGCACGCCAGGCTGCGATGGGATTCGACGGCTCCGTGGCTCCCTTTTGATATTTCCAGCCCGGCGAATCGCGAGTCACAAGGATACCAGCCTCGGCAGGAATGGTCGCGAGTGCGCAAAGGAGCGCGAAGAGAGCGGCCGTTCCGACGAGTCGGGGGATTTTGAAGGCGGTTACAAGTGTCAGTTCAGTTGGAACGAATGATCTGGGGCTGCGCATGGGGAGGTTCACTGGGTGCAACGATCACACCTCAGGCATCCGGAGTCATGCAAAATTCCACAAGGGCAACGATCAGCAGCGCGAAGTTCACCATCCTTTAAGAATTGGCGCTTGTTCCCGCACTACATCCTCCCGTGCTTGAGAATCGACAGCAGCAGCCAGAATCCCATCAGACCGGACATGACGAAGCCGATGAGACCGACGATGGGGATCTCGCCCCACTTCGGCGGGACACCGGAAAGGACAATGAGAGAGGATCCTACGATGAGTGCCGCGAGGACGATGGCAAAGGAAATACGGTTACTGATCTGGTCGTTGGTATGCCGAAACTCGGAAAGTCCGTGATGCTCGAACTGGATCTTGATCTTGCCCTCGCGTGCCTGGCGTAGAACCGAGCGGACCTCGCCGGGGATCTCGGTCAACAATGACGCCAGATCGGCGCCGGAATCGAACAGGTCACCCGCCAAGCGGCGCGGGCTCAGGCGGTCGGCAAGGATGGTCTTCACAAAGGGCTCGGCCACGTGGATGATCTTGAAATTCTTGTCCAGCGCACGCCCAACTCCTTCGACAGTCATCATCGCCTTGATCATCAGAAACAGGTTTGGTTTCAGGGACAGATGATGCCGGGTAACGATATCCAGCACTTGCTCCAGTAGACGTCCCAGTTCGACCTCGCCGAGCGGCTGGTATAAATATTGATCCATGAATTCGAGCAAATCACGTTCGAGGTTGTCGTGATCCGGCTCGGTTTCATAGGTGGTCAACTTGAGAATCGCCCGGGTGATGCGCCGCTCGTCCCGTTGCACCACGCGCATCAGGACATCGATAAAATCGAGACGTTCCTGCTGGCTGATGCGGCCCATCTGCCCGAAATCAAGGTAGCAAATGACGTTATTCGGAAGGATGAACATGTTGCCAGGGTGAAGATCGGCGTGGAAAAATCCATGCACGAAGACTTGCTTCATGAGCAGTTCAGCGCCCTTCGCAGCAATGGCGGAAACGTCGTATCCCTCCTGAA
>JAQCER010000303.1 GCA_027618625.1 Verrucomicrobiota bacterium | reverse complement strand
CAACAAAAACGCACCCGCGGAACTGCGGGACGTACTGCAAAATTTCACGTAGATCACCAAAACGCATCGTCGGTCAATAAAAGCAGAGCAAAGAGTTGGAGCAAAGAGTTAGAAATCCGCAAGGGTGCCAACGTCCAGCAGAATTTCAAAAAATCAAACTCAACAGCCCAAAATTAGTCCCAGACCCTTTTTTGTGGACAAGTGAGAGGATTGTGCGAGGGTCTGGCATGCGAAATCTTCGAATTCTTGGAGCTGGCCCGGTTGCTTACTACCACGTGATTTCACGGGTGATTGAACGGCGATTCATTTTTGACGTCGAGCAACGGGAGCGGTTTCGTAAATTAATGCGCCAGCAGGAGGCGTTCTCGGGAGTTCGCGTTTTGACGTGGACTTGCCTTTCGAATCACTTTCACATTCTGGTTGCGATCGACGACAGGCGGGCTGCAGCACAGGAATCAGAGTTGGTGCGGCTGCGGGAGGATGATCGCCATTTTCTCGATCGACTCAAGCATGTCTACGATGCGGGTGCAGTGGAAGAGATCGGTGATTCCCTGGAGCAGATTCGTGCAACGGGGATTTCTAAGGACGAGATGGACGGGCAGGTGGGCCGATTGAAGCAGCCATATCTGGATCGGATGTACGATTTGTCTGCGTTTGTAGGTGAGTTGAAGCAGCGATTGAGTCAATGGTATAACAAAGTGAACGATCGCAAAGGCCCTCTCTGGGAGGAGCGATTCAAGAGTGTTGTGGTGCAAGGGGAGCCTGGGCTGCTTGCCGTAGTGGCTGCCTACATCGACCTGAACGCGGTGCGTGCAGGAATCGTAACTGAGCCCCGGCAGTGGCGATGGTGTGGATATGCGGAAGCAACGGCTGCGCAATGCCGGTCACGTGACGGACTATTTGAGGCGTTGGGTGAGGGGATTGAGAAGAAGCGGGATGGGGCGGCATGGAAGCGGGTTCATCAGCGGTATCGGCGGTTGCTACTTTATGCCGGGCAGCAGCGCCAAGATGACGATGGGAACTTGCGGGCGAATGGATTCACCCGTGAGCAATTGGAGCGGGAAGAATCGCAGGACTTTGTCCTGCCATCGGCTGAGTTGCTTGGCCACCGGCTTCGCTACTTTGTGGATGGACTCGCGCTCGGAAGCGCGGCGTTCATTGGGGAAACTTTTGAGCAAAACAGGAGCAAAATGAAGGTCAAGCGAAGCCGTCCCGCTCGAATCCCCAAGGTTCCACTGGGCTCGCTTCATACGCTGACAGATTTGCGATCTTTGCGGCGGGCTTAGCGGGATCTGACCCTGGTTGTCTATGGAATTACAGCAGGTTGGGATGCCACAGATGAAGCCGTTTGGCGATCGACGGAAGTAGGCATTGCCTGATTGAATTTCGCCCGGATCGGATTCACTGTTCCTCAAATGGGTATGAACAGCCAGAGTCCAAGAATGGGGCCCGTAGGAATCGCAGTGGCTGCGTCACTGGGGGTTCACGTGTTGCTCGCCCTCACTGCGTTACCCTTGATGATGAAGGCTGCGGCCGCTATGGCGGTGCCAGCGACGTTGGCTAGCGAACGGCAGAGAAAAGACGATGCTTGGGACAAAGAATCGGCTCCGGTGGCCCTTGAGATTCAGCTTCCGCAGTTTCTCAAGATGGTCGCTCGCGATGAGGTAAAGGACTCGCTGATCAACTACCTGCGCACCACGCAGAATGAGTCCAGCGTGGCCCCCGAGAATCCGGCGTTTCAGTCTGACCGAAATACCCGAGCTGCCACTGAGCTTTCACCTGATGAGGATGCGACGAAGCCACTGCCAAGCCAGGAGGGGGTCGACCTGCCAGTCGTCGAACTTGCAACGCGGGAGTATATCGACGGCGAAATCGCCGATGATCGCACTTTGGGAAACCGCGCACCAGAGATGAGCGATCCAGCGGTCGCCACCCAACCGTCCCCTTCAGTTCCGGCAGTTCGGCCGAGCCCGCTGACTCCGCAAGAGCTTCCCGGAGAAGAAACTCCGGAACCAGGGGAAGACGAGCGGGTGGTGGAGGAATCAAGCCCAAGAGTATTCGAAGAAGATTTCGCCCAAGACCCAAACTCTGATCAGCTCATCGCGACCGCCCGTCGGCCACTTGAGATCATTGATCAGCCAAAGGAGACTGAGTTCGAAGATTCCCAGTCGGAAAAAACGCGGCCTCGTCGGGGAGTCGCGGATACTGAGGGGGAGACTTATGATCCGTTGGCGGAGCATCGCCCGCCTGCGCCTGTTCGGCCTGCTCTGCGCCCGGGAAGTGACGAGGCGGTGCCCGATATCTTTCAACCACAGACACGTCAGAACGAGCAGCGGGGAACGATCTCTAACAGAGGTGCGTCAGCAGCGGATGCAATCGACACACCGATGGGCCGCTATATGAGGCAGGTGACGGCTGCAATCGAGAAGGAATGGAATCGCAAACGGGTGACGAAATCTGATTTCGTCACCTACGGAAATATTCGGTTGAAGTTCTTTGTTGATCGGGCCGCCAAGGTTCGCGAGCTGCGGATCGATAATCCGGACGAATCCGGTGATGCAGGACTTTTCGCTGAGCGCGGTATTGGAGGCTCCCATTCCACCGATACCGAAGAATTTGCTATCGGACTTGACCGATGGGCGTCTGCCAGTCACTTACGATATTATCATTTATTAACCCTGTTCTCCCGTTTCACTTTCCCTCTGTTATGTCTTCCGTTTGGCAGTTCCTTGTTTCTGGCGGCCTGTTCATGTTTTTCATCGTGCTCTGCTCGTTTGTTTCTGTAGGGGTAATCGTTTTTAAGGCGCTCGATCTGCGGGAAAGAGCTGTAATGCCGAGGCCGCTTGTTGATGTGCTGGTTCACCGGGAGGTGGGAGCCGGTCACCTGCGTCAGGCGATGGCCGAAGGGGATTCCAACCTAGCTCGGATTTCAAGAGCACTGCTGGCTGGTAGTGCCGAAACCAGAGAAGATGCCAGCCAGACGGTGCAGGCGGCCGCGCGGGAAGATCTTGAGCGTGGCATTGCCGTGCTCGAGGTTGTCATTACAATTGCTCCACTCCTTGGGCTGCTTGGTACGGTTAGTGGTCTTGTAAGTGTTTTTGGCCTGCTGGGCAACAGTGGCGGAGAAGCGCCGAATCCCACTCAACTCGCGTTGGGAATATCGGAGGCATTGAACACTACCATCGCCGGACTGGCTGTAGCCATCTACACCGTGGTCGCGCACAGCTATTTTACCAGAAAGGTGGAGCGTTTTGCGGCGCGGATGGAGTCCGTATTTGGCAAAGCGCTGGCTACTCTTTTTCCTCCTCTGTGAGATGACAGGTTCTGCGATGAAGTTCTACACGCGAAGGAAGGCGGCACCTCAAGTGCCGATCGTTCCGTTGATCGACATTTTGACGATCTTGCTGATCTTCTTTATCGTTACGACCACGTTCAAGAAGAAGGATGCTGACGGGAACGAGGGTGACGGGGCGAAGAAGAACAATGAGGCTCTGTTGTCCATAACACTTCCCAATGCAAGTGACTTAAAGGTGACATTAAACCCGGGCGAACGTTTGACGCTTGGGCTCACGGAGGCTGGTGATATCTATCTGGAAGACGCCAAGGTTGGGCTGGCCGAATTGCTGCCGATTCTCGAAGGGCTGAAACTGGAACGGGCCGACGCCAAACTTGAGCTGAGAGTGGACAAAAACGTGCCAGTGGGATTACTGGTCGAGATCTGGAATGTTCTCACCAAAGCAGGGATTGACGTCAAAGATGTCCCATCCCGAATTCTCGTTTCGCCAGAAGACGCAGCAGCCGCATCCGATGGAGATGGTGGCAATCCAGTTGCAGAGTAGGCCCGCGATTTCAGGAAAACTGTTGTCGGAACGTGTCCAATTCTCTCCGAAGTTCCGCCACTTCCGCGCGGAGGGCTTCGACCTGCGTCGTCATTTCATCGCGCCAACCACTCGACGCGGGGGACACGGCCACTGGAGCGGTCGCATAGGTGGTGCCGATTTCCACGTCCCCACAGAGGAGGTGGGTGAAAGTTTTGACTTTCCGGCCGCCTCCTGGGGGGAGCATCTTCACTAAATTCCCGTAGGTGCGATCGATCAGGCTCTCGAGAACTTCTTCGACCTCGCTTAACTCATCGAACGGGTTCATTCGTTCGGTTCGGGTGCGCAGTTCTCCTACCGTTTGTGGCCCGCGTAGAAGCAGCACGGAGAGGATTGCCAATTGAGCCCGGTCCAGTGTTCCGCAGGCGTATTCGATCGTGTGTTTGAATTTTGGAACACGCGATCCTGACAAAGATACCATGGCTGCAAGCTTGTTCCTGCGCAGGCCAGCGATTCCGTCTTCCACGGTTGCTTCTTCCAGCTCAGAGACGGGATTGCGGTTGCTCTTCTGGTTACAGGCGGCAACGAGCGAGTTCAGAGTCATCGGATAATACTCTGGAGTCGTCATTTCCTTTTCCAGAAGGCAGCCAAGCACGCGCGCTTCTTCGAAGCTCAGCTGGGGGACGTTGCCGGGATCGCCCGACTCCTCAGCGCTAGGTTCCTGAATGTCCATTTGGGGAATTGGAGTTAGCTGAAGCGACTTATTTCTTTACGTCGAAACTAAAGAACAGATCCTGGTCCCGTAGGTACAGGCGACCGTTCGCAACTACCGGATGAGTCCAGATTCTTCCCTGATCGCTGCGGATCTTTGTCTGCGGATCAAGCTGGAGCCGTCCGTGCTCTTTCCATCCTTGAGTGGAGGCTTCAATCAGCGCGACGATCCCGGACTTTTCATCCAGACAGTAGAGCATTCCGTCAGCATAGGCGATCGCACCTTTGCCAACGCCCTCGGCCTTCCAGACGGATTCACCGGTTTCAAAGTTCTGGCACGTCCAGCCTCCATTCTTTTTATCATCGGAGTGACCATACAAATGTCCATCGACCAGAATGACGCCACCATGGTGGTTTATCATCGTTTCGTTTTCGTAGACGACTTCGGGATCTTCTTTTCCGAGTCTGATCTGCTTGCAGCCGACGCCGTAGCCTGCGGTTACATAGACTTTTCCGTCCGAGAAGATCGGGGTCGGGATGACGGCTGTGCGCCCCGGGAATGAGGTTTTCCACAGGAGTTTTCCATTTTCGGCATCGACGCCAGCGAGCGCCTTCATGAACAACTGGGCATACTGGCGTTTGCCTTCGTGTTCGAAGACGATAGGAGAGGAGTATTGAGCATTGTCAGTGAGGTCTGCCGATGTCCAGATGACTTCGCCATTGGTTTTGTTGAGCGCCACTATCGCGCCTTTTGCACCACCGGGGGTACAAACCAAGCGCTCCCCATCTATCAGAACGGATTCCGCGTAGCCCCAGCTCTGCACTTCGCCGCCAA
>JAQCER010000302.1 GCA_027618625.1 Verrucomicrobiota bacterium | reverse complement strand
TACGGCTACCTCGGCGAATGGGAGGGCGGAGAGGTCGCGCAGTTGAACCTCGACCTCCGCGCCAAAGCAACCGCCAAAGGCATCGCCACCGGCGTCGTCGGCACGAGCATCGACGATGCGACGAAGCGCAAGGAGCAGGGGTTCCAGATGATCGCGCTGGGCTCCGACGCCGGGCTGCTCATCCGCAGCCTGCAGCAGGGCCTGAGCGCCCTCGGCCGCGATACCAAGCCGCACCTCTGGTTCTGATCCTCACTCACCGCACGCCATGAAAAAGCCACTCCACCTCCTCCTGCCACTAGCCCTTTCATGGATGGCAGCCACCGCCGCCCCGGGCGCTGAGCCAATCCCCCTGCGCGCCGGTCCGGTCACCATGAGTTTCGATGCGGAGAATGCCTTTCTGCGCTACCTGCGCACCGGCCCGCATGAAGTCCTGCGCGGCATCAACGCCCCGGTGCGCAATCAGAACTGGGCGACGGTCGCCCCCAGGGTTTCCAATGTGGCTGTCGATGACCAGGGCGACAGCTTCCGGGTGACCTTCGACGTGCTCTGCGCGGAGGCAGACATTGATTTCCGCTGGAAGGGCACGCTCACCGGAAGCGCTGCGGGCGTCGTCGAGTTCAGCTTCGACGGCGAGGCGCACTCGACCTTCAAACGCAACCGCATCGGCTTCTGCCTGCTCCACGGCCCCTCGGCCGCAGGGCTGACATGGGTGATCGAAACCGCCGATGGCGCCAAATCCACCGGCAGCTTTCCGCGTTCCATTTCCCCGCACCAGCCGGCGAAAAACCTGCGCGCCATCACCCACGAACTCACGCCTGGCCTGCGCGCCCGTGTGGACTTCGAGGGCGAAGTCTTCGAGATGGAAGACCAGCGCAACTGGACGGATGGATCGTTCAAGACCTACTGCACGCCGCTGGAGATCCCGTATCCGGTTGAGATCACGAAAGGCACGAAGATTTCCCAGAAGATCAAAGTCAGCCTCGCAGGCACCATTCCCGCCGCCCGCAGATCCGGCGACGACGATCCCGTAGTGCTCACGCTTGGCGACCGGAAATCAGCCCTCCCGCGTCTCGGCCTCCAGGTGTCCGGCGAAGTGAAGAGCCTGACAGAAAATCAGATCAAGCACCTCAAGGCGCTGCACCTCGACCATCTGCGCGTGGACCTTGCGCTGTCCGGCGCAGGCTTTGCCGATGAATTGCGCCGCGCCACCGAACAGGCGAAAATTCTTGGAGTTTCGCTGCAAGTTGGCCTTAACCCTGGCAAGACGCCCGCCTTCGGCCCGCTGCTGGACGTGATCAAAGACCTCCAGCCACCAGTCTCGCACTGGCTGGTCACCGGAGGCGACCCGGCGCACTTTCAGGAGGCGCGCGCCCGGCTTGCCCCGGTCGTCGGCAACGCAGAGATCGGCGTCACCCAAGCGACCAACTTCGTCGATCTGAACCGCAAGCGTCCGGACGATGCGGCCATCCAGGCGATCGGCTTTGCGATCAACCCGCAGATCCACGCCTTCGACATCCCCTCGATGGTCGAGACGCTAGAGATTCAGGCCCACGCTGTCGAGACCACGCGCGAGTTTGCCGGTGACCGGCCGCTGGTCGTAGGCCCGGTCACTCTCAGGCCGCAGTTGGTTGACGGCGAGGATCCTCCCGGAGGCCCGCCAGCCGGACCATTCCCCACTCAGGTCGACGAGCGGCAGGGCACTCCGTTCACTGCGGCATGGACGCTGGGCAGCGTGAAATACCTCGCCGCATCGGGTGCCCACAGCGCGACCTTTTTCGAAACCGTGGGCTGGAACGGCGTCATGGATGCCGATGCGGAGACGACCAAAGCCCGACCGGTCGGATTCCCGTCGCAGCCTGGCGAGCGGTTCCCTGTTTACCACCTGCTGGCGAACCTCGGCGAGTTCGCCGGCGGCACGGTGCAGCAGATCGAATCCTCCGACCCGTTGCGAGCCGTCGCCATCGTCCTCCAGAAACCCGGTCGCAGGTGCGTGCTGGTCGGCAACCTCACCGGCAAGACCCTGACCCCATCGCTCCGCGGTCTCGGCCCACCGGCCGAACTCCGCTATCTGTCAGGCGGAACCAAAGCCGCGTCGCCGCTGTTGCCGGTCGAACTCCCGCCCTACGGCATCGCGCGCATCAACCTGCCGGAGTGAGACGCCACCACTTCGCATGAATTTACATTCGCCATGGATGCACCGCCTACTCCTCTGGGCGGGCGTGCTCCTCGCGCTCGCGTGCGTGCTCGCGCTGCTGGCAGGTTTCAAAGCGGCCACGCCGCAGATCCTGGCGGGATCCGCCATTTGTCTGGCTCTCGCTGCCACCACCGGCCGGGGCCAGTTGCGCGAGATGGCGTTCACGATCTGGATCGTCGCCGGAGTGGTGATCGGCATGGTCTTCCACACTTCCCTGATCCACTTTCCGCCGTGGTTCTTCGGACTCGACGGCACCCGGCTGACCGTGCTCATCGTCCCGCTGCTGCAGATCATCATGTTCTCGATGGGCACGACTCTCAGCGTCGCCGACTTCGCCCGCGTTTTGAAAATGCCGGGCGGCGTGCTGGTCGGGCTCGTCTGCCAGTTCACCATCATGCCGCTGCTCGGCTTCACGCTCGCTCACACCATGGGATTGCCTCCTGCGATCGCCGCCGGGTTCATTCTCGTGGGCGTCTCGCCCAGCGGGCTGGCCTCGAACGTGATGTCATTCATTGCGAAGGCGAACGTCGCCATGTCGGTCACCATGACCGCCCTCGCCACGCTTCTATCCCCTGTCATCACGCCCCTCCTGATGAAGGCCCTCGCCGGTGAAATGGTGGCGATCGACGTCCCATCGATGATGTGGGACATGACGCAGATCGTCCTCCTGCCGGTCGTGGCCGGACTCGTCTTTCACCATCTCTTTTTCCATCGCTGGAAGTCGCTGGAGCGCATCATGCCGGCGATTTCGATGGTGGGCATCCTCGTCATCACCGTGGTCACCGTCGCCCCCGGCCGTGACAAAGTCATCGAGGTCGGAATGCTTCTGGTGCTCGCCTGCTTTATCCACACCACCGCCGGATACGCCCTTGGCTACGGCTTCTGCAAACTGCTGCGCCTGGACACCATCACCTGCCGCACCATCGCCATTGAGGTCGGCATGCAAAACGCCGGCCTCGCTGCGGGCCTCGCCACCAAGCTGGGAAAGGTCGCCACTCTCGGCCTCGCCCCCATTGTCTTCGGCCCAATCATGAATGTCACCGCTTCCGTGCTCGCCAACTGGTGGCGCACACACCCCGCAGAACCTGAAGACAAGCAAGGCACCGGCCACTCTCCATAATTGAATGACCAACCAATCACCATCCCTGAAAGCTGCAACATTCCGCATCGGCCTGACCGGCGATTTCTTCCGCAATGGCAATCCGGTTTACCCTGACTTCGATTCTGGCGTGCTCGAACACGCTCCCGGGATCGCGGTCAGCACCTTTCCCGAACACGCAGACGAAATCACTCCGCAGCAGCTCGCCGGACTCCACGGCGTGATCGTGCTTACTCCCCGCGTCACGCGCCAAAGCCTCTCGCAGAGCCAGGAACTGCTGGCCATCAGCCGATTCGGCGTCGGCTATGACAGCGTGGACGTCGCTGCCTGCACGGAGAACGACGTCGCCCTGTGCATCACTGCCGGCGCGGTGGACCGCCCGATGGCCGAGGCCACGGTGGGCTGGATGCTCGCTCTCGCCTATCGGATGCGTGCGAAGGACCGCCAGATGCGGGACGCCCGCTGGGATCAGCGCGGGCAAATCATGGGCACAGGACTGCACGGGCGCACCGTGGGCGTCATCGGCTTTGGCGGCATCGGACGCTCGGTCGTGGGCATGCTCAGCGGCTTCGGAATGAACCCGCCCTTGGTTTACGATCCCGGCGTGGCCCAGGAAACCATCGCCGCCCACGGCGCCCAATCGGTCAACCTCCCTTATCTGATGGCGAGGTCGGATTTCATCACCGTGCACTGCCCGCTGAACCCGCAGACGGAAAACCTGATCTCCGCCCGCGAGCTGGATCTGATGAAGCCGGACGCGTTTATCCTGAACACCGCCCGCGGCGGCATCATCAATGAGGACGCGCTGTTCGATGCGCTCGCCGCTCGTCGCATTGCCGGAGCCGCCCTCGACTGCTTCACCGGCGAACCCATCACCAGCCCGCATCGCTTCGCTGATCTCGACAACGTCATTCTCGCTCCCCACAACATCGGATGGACCCGCGAATTGTTCCGCGACATCGGTGCCATGGCTTGCCGGAACCTGCTCGACCTCGCCCATGGCAAATACCCCGGTGCCGTCGTCAATCCGGTGGTGTTCGAACGCCCGTCGTTTCAAAAGAAATGGGAATCGGTGAGGATCGACAAATGCACACCACAAAAATAATACATTCATTCAAACCACAAAATGAACACAATCATCGATACCAATTCCGCCGAAACAGCCCGGACCTTTATCACTAAAACCCACAAGGCCTTTATCGGCGGAGAATGGGTTGCCGCAGCAGATGGAGCCACCTTCACCACCAGAGACCCCGGCACCGGCGCACCGCTGGCGGAAGTGCCGTCCATGGGTGCTGCCGACGTGGATCGCGCCGTGCAGGCCGCCGCAAGGGCCTTTCGCAGCTCAGGCTGGGCCGAGATGCCCGCCAATGAGCGTGGCGTGCTGCTGCACCGGCTGGCCGAAGAAGTGGAGAAACACAAAGCGGTGCTGGCCCACATCGAAGCGACCGATGCGGGCAAGATCCTCGCACAGGCGGAAGGGGATGTTCAGAATTTCGTGGATACGCTGCGTTATTTCATCGGCATATCGCTGAATGTGCAGCACCGTACGCCGCTGGCCGTCCGCGGCCACGAAGCCACCACCGTGCGGCTGCCGTGGGGTCCCTGTGGATTCATCGTGCCGTGGAATTTCCCCTTTCTCCTCATCGGCTGGAACATTTCTCCGGCGCTGGCTGCCGGAAATACCGTGGTCATCAAGCCCGCCGAAGACACGCCGCTGTCCGCGTTGTATCTCGGCGTGCTGGCGGAGCGAGTGGGCATTCCTGCCGGTGTGATCAATGTCGTCACTGGTTATGGTGAGACCGCGGGAGCCGCACTGGCAGGCCATCCGGGGCTGAAGCGCATGTCCTTCACCGGATCTCCGGAAGTTGGCCGGCTAGTGGCCTGTGCCTGTGCCCGCAATCTCATCCCCGCCAAGCTGGAACTCGGCGGAAAAGGGGCAGCGGTGATTTTCGATGATGTGGATATCGACGACACGGCCACGCGGCTCGCCGGAGCCATCACTTTCCACACCGGACAGGTCTGCTGCGATGCCACCCGGTGGCTCGTCCACACGAGCATCTCGAAGCAA
>JAQCER010000301.1 GCA_027618625.1 Verrucomicrobiota bacterium | reverse complement strand
TATCCTCCGCGTGGTGTTCCCATTTACGATCTGCCGCTCGAGTACCTGATATGGTTTCAGCAGAAGGGATATCCCAAGGGGCGGCTGGGCGAGTTGCTGGAGATCATCTGCCACGCGAAAAGCGGCGGCGCGGACAAGATTTTCGATGTGATGCGTTCCAGAGCCGGAGGGCGAACCCGGCTGCGACCGCAAAAGAAGCGGGAGTGGAAGACTGGAGATGGTGACTGATGCGCGAAACGGCCGACGCGGATCAATAGCTGCTGGCCCGCTGCAGGCCCCACTCCATGAGCTTCCTGCCGTCGTCCCAGATGTACTTCGTTTGTGTGCCCAATTGCACCAGGATTACGTCGCGACCGGAGCGAGAGGCTGAGGACACCAGGCATCGACCCGCAGCACTGGTGTAGCCGGTTTTCATGCCGTTGCAACCGCGCATCTTCGCGAGCAATTTGTTGGTGTTGTCGTAGTTGCGCACACCGTATGCGCAATGAAGTGTATACTTCTGCCGACCGACGATGTTGCGTATAAAGCTATGCCGGTAGGCGTAGAAGGCAATCTTTGCCACGTCTCGTGCGGAAGAGAACTGGCCCGGCTCCGTGAGTCCATGAGGATTCTTGAAGGATGATTGATAGGCCCCGAGCTGGTGCGCCTTTTGCGTCATGGCGACCCCAAAGGCCTGGATACTGCCGGAGTGATCGCGCGCCAAGGCCAGCGCGGCATCGTTGGCGCTTTTCACCAGAAAAACATTCAGGAGTTCGCGCCGGGTGAATTTTTGCCCTGGCTTCAGATACATCTTTGAGGGCTCGACATTGGTGTCTGCCGCAGTGATGGTGATCCGCTGGTCAAGGTTACCCCGATCGAGGACTACCAGTGCAGCGACAAGTTTCTGAGTGCTCGCGACAGCCCGGCTTGCATCCATGTTTTTGAATGCCAGCGTCCGTCCGGTCTTTCCGTCGATGAGGACATAAGAGGGAGCATTAATGGTGGGTGCGTCCGATGGTGAACTGAACGTAGCCGGATAGGGGACATCCGAAGCGGGGCCCATTGGCCTTGGCGCCGAAGGTGCCGGCGTAGGAGCATAGTTCGGGCTGGGCGAGGCAAAGCCTGTTCCGTATTGCTGCCACGGTGCCTGCGTAGCGGTCCTGTAAGCTGGAAGCGGAGGAGACTGGCAGCTGATGAGGAGGCATGTAGGGGCAAGCATGCCGAAAACAACAATCAAGTGGCGGATGTTAGGTAGGACGGAAGCCATAGGGGATGATCAGCTGCAATGGACTCTGCAACAATGGCATAGAGTCCCTCCCCGTCAAAGAAAAACGGGAGAGCTGACCGACGCCAAGCTCCTTCACCTCTGCGCCGGGCCGATTCAATGAGCGGACGAGTACAGGTAAAGAAAAGTCTCGGTTGTAACTTTCACGGGATTGAACTGTGCCGTCCACTGACCTGCTGCTTCAGGTGCCATCTTCGCGATGTCCGCAGCAGAGATCTGGAAGTCTTTCAGGTCTATGGGCATGGCGCCCAACTTGAGATAGTCGAGGAACGTCGATGCAAGAATCCCAATATCAGGCATGTCAGTGAGATTTCGATAAGCTGAACGGATTTCAGGATCCTCCGCATTGAACCGGATGACGTGGGGTAACATGATGCCTACTGCCTCGCCATGCACGATGTCAAAGTGAGCGGTCAGCGGATTGGCTGCGGAGTGCGCTGCGCCGAGCATGCTGTTCTCGATGGCGGTGCCGGCCAGTGCCGCACCAAGCAGCATGCGACTGCGGGCGGTGATGTCTGAAGGAGCGTCGAGTACCACAGGGAACGCTGGAAACATCAGGAGGAAGGCTGCCCGAGCATAGGCGGTGGAGGCCTCAGTGCGCTTATTGCAGACGCCGCTTTCCAGTGCATGGGCGATGGCGTCGATGCCTGTGTGGGCGGTGACCAGACGCGGCTGGGTGACCGTCAGCTCTGGATCAAGGATCGCAATGCGGGCGGCGGCCTTTTTGTCGCCGCAGGCCATTTTAGCGTGAGTGTTAGAGTCGGAGATCAACGCATAGGACTGGCACTCGCTGCCCGTTCCTGCGGTGGTGGGAATGGCGATCATGGGCAGCATCGGCTTGGTTGCCTTGTCATGGCCCCAGTAGTCCTGCATGCGACCGCCGTTGGTCAGGATGAAGTTGCACCCCTTCGCCGTGTCCATGCTGCTGCCGCCGCCGAGGCCGATGAGCAGGTCGATCCCTGCTACCCTGGCAACTTCGGTGCAGGCGTTGACGCATTTGGTGGTGGGGTTGGCGATGACCTGGTCAAAGACGGTGTATCGTATGCCACCTTCTTTCAGCAGGTCGGTTACTCTATCCAGGTGGCCTGCCTTGGCTATGCCAGGATCGGTGACGACCAGCACGTGACGGGCATCAAGATAACGCACGTGCTGGCACAGGCGCTCGATTGCGCCACAGCCAAAGTCGATGCGCGTGCCGGGCGTGTGTTCGAAAGCACGCACGTATCCCGGCACATCGCCCAGATCCGCCGTGTCTAAGATCGATTCGATCGTAAAGTCTGCGTTTACCATCCGCGTTAGACGGCAATCTGGATTGCTCGGCGACGATACAGGAACTCAAACAAATTACCCTCGTGGGGCTGGTTCCACTGCACTCGATTGGTCGGATGCGCGCCGACGTTCAAACGATCGATATCCGGGCATTCCAGCAGGCGCGTGATCCAGTCCTGATCTTCAGTGATGGCGGTGACTACGAGTGAGGGCCCGATTTGATCCAGCATGCTGGCCTGATCGAGTTCGACGACGCTGGCGAAGGGGAACAGGTATTCCTTGTTCGACAGCGGATGTTCGAACGAATCGCACCGGGTGACGGTGGGCAGCAGGTAATGCATGCCGTCGCGGGTCTGGAAGCGCTCGTCCACGCGGACGGTTGCGGAAACGTCGCGGGCACCTTTTGTTTCGAGATCGGTGTCGATGGCCTCGCTGATCCACTCGGCGAATTGTGGATTCGCAAATCCGGAAAGCCTGGCGGCGGGATCGTTGGCAGCCAGCGGGCGCATGTCGACGAGGGCTTCCGCGAGTGCCTTGGCAATTTCGTCGGCGTATTTGGGAACGACGATGGTGGAAGTGTTGATGCAGCTACGGCCACTGTTGGCGCTGACGGATTCGATCATCACGTCGAGGTAGTCACGCCAATGCTCGATCTTGTCCTCGCCGATGAGGATCTTGCTGCGTCCGCTGCCGTGGACTTCGATGCGTGGGTCGTGCGTGTGTTGAGCGACGGTGCTGTCGTCACCGAACAGCATGACTCGACCAGCGCGTCGGATGATGGCACCGGAGCCTTCGTGAGAGGTCGGGTAATAGCTGAAGGCTTCCGGTGGGCAGCCAGCCTTAATGAAGGCCTGAATGACTCTCCACGGTGTCCACGGTTCTTCGCGCCCGGGTTTGATGATGACCGGGATCTTCATGGCGATCGCAGGAATCCACAGGGCATTCACGGCGGGCGAATTGCTCGGCATGATGACTCCGAGGCAATTGGTGACCGCATTGAAACTGACGGGGACTCCTGACTGTTCGCCATAGCCTCTGTCGAGGATGGAGACATCGAGTCCACGGGTGAGCCCCTGCAGGATGGTGCCGACTTCACCAAAGATGTTGCCCAGGCGTTGCATGTTCATGCGGATGAGCGTGTGCGGCAAGCCACTGGTCGCCGCAAGCTGCCTCAGGTAGTCGTCGGGACTCTGCATCGAACCGTCTGCTCCGAGGGGCAGGGTGTCGTTGAGGAAGATCTCACCCGCTTTCGCGGTGATCTCCAGCAACTGCTGGCACGGCACCTTGCGCAGGACATCACGGGCTTCGTCCATCCGGCGCAGGTCGCCTTTGACCAGCCCGTCATTGGCGAACGAAACTTTTGCAACGGCCTCGCCGGTGGCCACGGCTTTGAGCAGCTGTAGGTCGAGACTCTGGTAAACTTTGCCGAGTCTCAAGATCGGAATTTCGGGAAGCATGGCGGTATGGCGTCGAAAGTGGGTTTAATAGACTCCTTCGATAATCTTTTTCTCCAGTGCGCCGAACGGGCGAACGTCGCCGACTCCGTCCCATGCATAGGGTGCATGGGGTTCGCGGCGGATGGCTTCGTCGCGCTCGAGGAAGCGGGGCATGAAAAATTCCTTGGTCAAAGTGGTCAGCTCCACTCTGCCGTATTCGCCATACGCGACGATGCGGTCGGTCTGCTTGCTGTCAACAACACGGAGCACGGCACGCGGTTGTGGGGCGTAGTAGGTCACGCTGTATGTTTCGTCGAGTGGCACACTGCAGGCCAGTCCCATCAGGGTGTTGCCGTAAGTTGGAACGAGGCGTGCTTTGCCTTCGAGGACTTCCTCCACCCAGAAGCGCACAGCCTGTGGCGTCATCGTGGTGCCGCCGCAGAACACACCCTTGATGCCGAGTCCGGGAACGGAAGTGCGTTCGCCGATGGCTTCGAGAATCCGTGGCGTGGTGAACAGGCACTGAATGTCGCGGTGTTTGAGGATCTCTACGGCCTGATCGACGATGTGTTTGGCATAGCGCTCGACTTCGTCGATCTGCTTGCGGCCGATGAGTTTCTTGACCCAGCGCGGATCCATATCAACAAAGTAACAACTGCCCCCGCGGTGATTGGCGAGGTGTTCGATGGCGAGGCGAAGACGACGCGGGCCGGTGGGGCCGACCATCATCCAGTTGGCACCACGGGGAAAGAACTCGTCCTCGAGTTGATCCGAAAACATTTCGTAGTCGATCTTGTAGTCGTCCCAACCAATGCGTTGCTTGGGTAAGCCGGTCGTCCCCCCGGTTTCGAAAACGTTGAACGGGCGGTTGCCGAATCCCTTTGGCACGAAGCGCTCGTTTTTCTCGTCGCGCAGCCATTCATCCTCGAAGTGGGGGAAAAGATTGATGTCTGCGAACGTCTGGATCTTTTCGCGTGGATCCCAGTCCTGTCCTGCCGCCCAGTCCAGCCAGAACGGGCATCCGGTTTCAGGAGAGAAGTGCCATGCTACCATCTCGCGGAGATGGGCATCCAGTTTATCATTGGCTTCGGATTCGGTAATCATTAAGGAAAATCAGATAGATGGGAAGGGGAGGGGAGGGTAGGGGAGGCGCGCCAGTTTACAGCGACTCTGGAAAGAACCTACGAATGGTATCGTCGCTCGGTTTAGGGGTAATCAGAGAAACTGCGATCATGGCGACAGCACCAGCGAGAACGCAGAAGACGACGGGCATGATTCCGTTCCCGACGGTATACTCGCTGCCAATCTTGCCCGTTTCCTGGTAGGCCATATAGAGGAATATGAACCAGGTTGCAACAACGGCGGCCACCGACGCAAAGCCGCCATATTTATTGGCG
>JAQCER010000300.1 GCA_027618625.1 Verrucomicrobiota bacterium | reverse complement strand
TCCATTGTCGGATCACGCCGACTGGCCGGACCTGCTGCGTTGTGCCGAAGAAGTGCAGGCGTCGCGCATTCTTACCACCCACGGATACGCGTCCCAGTTCGCCGCAGACCTTCGGCGGCGTGGCTTTAATGCATGGAGCCTGCAGGGCACCGATCAAATGGAGCTCGCCCTGGAGTTGGATGAACACGATGCGCCCAATGCGTAAAAAGCGATCTTCATTGTAATAAGTCCGATCCTGCAGACGGCAGCGGGAAGCTTAATTACGATTACGATGAAGATGAAGATGAAGAGATTTCACGATTTTCATTGTTGGTTGAAGAAACCGTAAAGTAGTGCGAAGCTGGATCGCGCTTATGCGGATTTTAAAATACCTTCTCCTCGTGTCGCCACTGGTGCTGCTTAGCAGCTGTACGTTGCCCGAACCTTCGTTGCTCGGCATTCAGCCAGTAGCGGAAAAAGGCGGCGCTAAAGCACCGCCGAAGAAGAAGCCAGAAAGGCTGAACGCACTGCACAATGCTGACGTCGATCACTTGCCGTTCGTCCAGGCGACGCGCGATCGACTGGAATACATCCGGGCAAATGTCGAGGGTCGTTACTGCGCCCTTACGTTTGATGATGGCCCGCATCCGACGCTGACGCCAAAGCTGCTCGACATCCTGGCGGAGCGCAACATCCGCTGCACGTTCTACGTCGTTGGCCCGCTGGTACGCACATATCCGGCCATCATGAAGCGCATGGTTGCCGAAGGGCACGAAGTGGCCAACCACACCATGACACACCGCGACATCCGGCACATCAGCGTCGACCGCATGAAGACCGAGCTGGGGGATTGCCATAAACTGCTGGTGGACATCACCGGGCAGACGCCCCTCACATTCCGGCCACCAGGCGGCGGCTACAATGACCGGTTGATGAAGATTATTTACGACGACCTTGGCTATTCCACCTTTATCTGGACCGTGGACACCAATGACTGGCGAAGACCAGGAGTGGACGTCGTTACCAAGCGTTTGATCAATGGTGCGAGCCCAGGTGCGATCCTCCTGTGCCATGACATCCATGCGCCGACGATCGAGGCCATTCCGGCAGCAGTGGATGGCATCCTAAAAAAGGGCTACACCTTCGTCACAGTATCCCAACTCGTAGGCCTGGAGAAACAGGGCAATGTGAAATCCGCGCCAAACACCCGCGCCGTGCGCCAGCTCGCTTACTTCGGCCCGGGTGCATTGTAAGTTTCGGTTTTGGATTTAGGAGCTAAACGGACAAGGGACAAGGGACAAGGGACAAGGGACAAGGGACAAGATAAGGGAGAACAATTAAGCGACCTACTTGCGGCGGGCAGCGAGACGCTCAGCTATCATGCAGCCGGCAACGTCGCCACTTCTGCCCTCACAAGTTCGGCACCTCGGCACCCCTACCACTGGCTGATCACATAGCCACGCTGCAGGAGCAACTCGATCAGGCTGCCGTCTCCACACAGATGCGCGGCCCCCACGACTACGAGCAGGGTCTTTTCGGAAGTCGATAACTGTTGCTCGATCACCGGCAGCCAGCGTGCGTGGCGGTCGTCGAACAAAGCCCGCGAGAGCTCTGGATCGGCTGCCTCCGATTCCACGCGCAGCGCTTCCAGCCCGTCTACGTCACCGTCTTTCCACAATTCGATGCCACGCAATCCGTAGTCCGCGTGCTGCTCCATTTGGTCGAGCGTCTGCCGTAGCAAGATTTCCTGCCGGGCATCACTGAGCGATGAAAACACTGCCAGCTGCTGCTCTAGAGTCTCAAATCCGGACGTCGGTTTCCCGGTTTGCTCCGCCTTGCTGCGCAATTGGGTCTCGATCCCCCATCTGCGCGTGAACCCAGCCCGGATCAGCACGCTACCTGATAATCCCTGCGCCAGCGCATAGACTTTTTTGTTCGCCATATCGGCCATCGAAATGCCCGCTCGCTCGGCAGCTGCACTCGCCCGTTGATACAGCTCCGCCGGCAGGTGATCGCGCAACGTGGAACCGTCCGCGTACGTCACATGCTGTTGAACGAGCGCTGCGTCGCCAGCGTCCATCGCTTCTGCGAGTTCGAAGATCACCGCGTCTGCCAATTCAAAAGCTCTTACATAACTCTCCGGCAACGGATGATCCTGAGGACGCAAAACATGCATCGATCCCATCAACAGAATCCGGCCTCGTGCTCCTTCGCCAGCGCCGTCTGTTCCGACCGCTTCAAAAAGAACCCCGCGGTAAGGTTGCGATGCACCAGCTACATTCCCAGTTGCAGTTGGAATTGCACTCGTTCCTGCGCCTCTCCGATCCACCAGAAAAAACGACGCCACTGATCCCGCCAGCAGCACCAGGCCAGCCAGCATGATCACAACAGGAGACAGAACACGTTTTTGCTGCGGAGAAACTTCAGACATGGCCACAGCCTACGAGTAACCGGTAGAATCGCCAGCGCAGATCGAATCCTGCAGCTGACGAAGCTGCCAGTTGAATATTTCGGAAATCGATTGAAAGTTCCGCGGGTTCAGGCGCGTTGCCTTGAACATGTCCTCCCGATTTCGTCAGATACCCTGGTTGCGCATTCTCGCGATCCTTTTGACACTCGGCATCATTGCATTTGGTGTTCGTGTGGTGCTGCGGGTCTCAGCTTTGGATCTTCTTCGCGCCAGCCGTGACCACCTGAATTCAGATCAGGCCCTCGCCCCAGGGGCCACGTTCTTTTCGCAGAAGGATTTGCAGCGGAGCAACGAGAAAATTGGCGGCAGCGGCGAGAAGATACGCAAGGTCGGCTGCACCCTATGTAGTCTGGCTATGGCTGCAGGGGACCTTGGCTACACGATATCTCCACCTGAGCTGAACCAGAGGTTGATTGCAAACAACGGCTATACGGCACGCGGGTGGCTGATCTGGGATGCCGTGCGGACGGCGACCGACCAGACGATCGAAGTCGTCGTTCACGGAACCCCTAGCCATGCAGCCATCGATGGCACACTCGCTTCAGGTGAGGTGCCGCTGATCAAATTCTTTCTGCCGGGAGGCATTCCCCACTGGGTTGTGGTCACTGATAAACACGGCGACAACGACTACAGCATCAAAGATCCGGCCTGCCTCCAGCCCAATTCCGTCCTGCTGTCCGGACGTGCCGGGCACATCGAAGCGCTGCGGGTGGTGCGCCGGAGAACGCTCGCTGGCCAGTAAGTAAGTAATCAGTGGGTCGTGCGGGAGCCTTCTCTGGATGCTGCGAGCTCTGCAAAGATAAGTCGGCCAGCAGTTGTTTGGAGGGCACCGCCGACGATGACGGGAACTGTTGATCCCAGGTGGGTGATGGCCTGGTTGACGACGATCATGGTGCCATCCGGCAGGTAGCCAACTGCCTGATGGGCGTCCTTGCCTTCCTTCACGAGCGTCAGTTCAATCTCATCGCCGGGGGTGATGGTGGGGCGCATAGCGCGGGCGAGGGTGTTCAGGTTCAACACGGAGATTCCCTGAAGCTCGGCCACTTTGCCGAGGTTGCTGTCGTTGGTGAGCAGGCGGGCGCTGAGGAGCTTCGCAAGTTGCACCAGCTTGGTATCCACCAGTTTCTCCTGCGCCTGATAGTCTTCGTGGATCGTGACATCAAGGCCGGGCGTTTTTTCCATGTCTTCCAGGCACTGCAGTCCGCGCCTGCCGCGTTCCTGTTTGATGGAATCAGGCGAATCCGCGAGGATATGCAGCTCGTCGAGCACAAAGCGTGGAATGATCAGAGTTCCAGAGAGAAATCCGGTGCCGACGATCGCGGGAATACGTCCATCAATGATAATGTTGGTATCGACGATGAGTGGCTGTCCCTGCACGCCTTCCTGGCGAAAGCGGACATAAGGAATGACAAACGAAAACTCTTCCCTGGTGCTGCGCAGTGCCACAGTCATGCCCAGAAACCCCAACGCCATGTAAAGGGCAAGCTCGAGGACTTCGACAACGTCTTCTGCGGTGACTTCGCCAACGGGGAACTTCGATCTGAGCCACGGGTTGTTGAACAGGTCGACCCGCAGGAGCAGCCAGGCACAAAGAATTCCCACCAGCAGTCCGAAAGTTGCCGAGGAGAACGCACGGATGGTGAAATTCTTGAGCAACAGGTCGACAGCCGCCACTACCATACCAAAAGCCGTTCCTGATAACGCTCCCTTCCATGCTTCAATTCCAAGGCCTAGCGCGATGGAGATCCCCAGTAAACAGGAGAGCGCAACAAAGAACGCCCGGGCGATGCCAACTGTTAGATGGGGATTCATTGGTCGACTCTCTTGGTGTTAAGCTCCTTCAATTTCTTAAGCAAACTTCTTTCATCCCTGTCACGCTGGTTTTCGGATTCCTCGCCATCGACGGAGGACGCGAAGCTGTCTTTATAGAAAATCACCCCGTGCTTGCGGATGTTGAAGAGGATTGCTTTCACGTCCTCGCGCACCTGAGCATCGTGCAACAGCATCGGCAGCGCACCCTCGCTTTCGCGCCAATCATTGGCAAGTGCCTCGACTGTTTTCGCCAGCGATTGAAACGATTCCGCCGTTTCCTTCGCCTCGGTTGTGAATTCCGCAACACTCGGCCCGATGGTCTTCACGGTGTCGGTGGTTTCTTCGATCAGTGGCGGCAACGATTCGACGATCTCCGACAGCATTTGCACGGTGGTCTTGAGACTGGTCAGGGTCTCATTGATGTTCTCTGCGTTTACATCATTGATGTATTGCTCCTGAAACTTGATTGCCGTGCTGTTGAGGCTGGCAATGGACGTCTTGATGTTTTCGATGTTGTCAGAGGTCAAGATATCATGGTCGACCTTGGCTAACGAGTGATTGAGATCATCGAGACCTTCCTGAATCTTGCGCAGGACGATGATGGTTTCATCTGACAGTTCGCCGAACCCGGTGCTGGTCGTCCCGGAAAGCACCTCGCCGGGAGCGACGTCGCTGGGGGTCTCGGATGCCACTTCAGGGGGCAACACGGAGACAAAGGTATCACCCATCAACCCAGCGGTATCGATTTTGAACTGTGCGCCGGCAGGAATCTTGAACTCATCGTAGATGGCCAGAGGTACCTGCACTTTGTCGAATCCAGCCAGAGTGGGAACGGTGGCGACGTAGCCGATGCTCAGGCCACCGCGAATGACGGGCGCTCCCTCGCGCAGGGACTGGACGTTGTCGAATTTGACCGAGAGTGCGTAGGTCTTGCGGAAAAGGTTCCCGATGCCGCCAAACGCCAATATCAGCGTCCCCAGCAGAACGAGTCCGAAGAACACGAAGAGGCCGACGTAGAATTCAGTGCGATCGCTTTTTTCTTCCATTTACAGTGCCCTGCGGGAAATGAGTCAAAAATAGGTATTACTCAGGGGGTTGTGATAATAATGGCAGTGTCGGCAGGAATCAACCACCTTCAGCA
>JAQCER010000299.1 GCA_027618625.1 Verrucomicrobiota bacterium | reverse complement strand
CGACCGTGGCCAGGGTCTGTTCGAATTGGAAACCGAGCGACTGCTGGAAGTGAACCTCAACGGCACAGTCTGGACTAAGATGGGATCGATGGTTGCATACCGGGGCAATGTAAAATTCACACGCGAGGGCGTATTGGAACAGGGCCTGGGGAATCTTTTGAAAAAGGCCGTCAGCGGTGAAGGAACGCGCCTGACCAAAGCTGAAGGCACCGGCAAAGTATATCTGGCAGATTCCGGCAAAAAGGTGATCATCATCGGCCTTGAGAACGAGGCGATCGTCGTCAATGGCAATGACGTGCTGTGGCGTTCGAAACCTCGATCAAAAACACCATCAAGATGATGAGAAAGATCACCGCGATGATGGCTGGAGGATTGTTTAATGTCCGCCTGGAAGGCACTGGCCTCATTGCCATCACTTCCCACTACGATCCGATGACCCTCCGAGTCACCTCTGAAAATCCAGTCGTCACCGACCCGAATGCCACCATCGCCTGGTCAGGAAATCTTGAGCCCGCATTTAAGAAAGACGTGTCCCTGAAGACGTTAGTCGGGCGCGGCAGCGGCGAATCGATTCAGATGGAATTCAAAGGCGAAGGATTCGTGGTCGTCCAACCCTACGAAGAAGTCGTTTACCAACACGCAGGCAGATAACACATTCGTATGAACGTAGAAATCGAATACTGCTCCGTATGAAACTACCAGCCCGAAGCTGCTCGTGTAGCAGCTGAGCTGAAGCAATCCCACGGCGTAGAAAGCAAACTCATCGCGGGCGGCAGCGGAATCTTTGAAGTCCGCGTGGATGGAACCACGGTCTACGCGAAGTCCAAAACGGGACGTTTCCCCAAGCCAGGGGAAGTCGGGCCATTGCTAACAGATTGCTAAAGTAATGGGTGCCCTCTAGCGGATCACGTACTCATCTACCGGACGTAACTCCGCCACCTTCTCCGTCGTGTCTTGCGTGAGTTGCCCATCTTCATCGCGCGCCTCCTCCACTGCGGGCTCTCTGAGGCGATTGCGCAGTTTCTTACCCCGCACAGACGAAGAGAAGTCCCGCCATTTCTCGGCATATCCTCCCTTCAGATCGCGCAGGCGACCCTTCAGCAATTTCTTCAGCTTTTTTAGCTCGTCCCGTTCAACGTCGCCCAGTTCATTCGATTTGCAGAAGTCGTTGATGCGTCCGCGGGCAACGAAAACATCACAGCGAACCCCGAGACCATTCTGCAGAGACTTGCAGGCTTTGATAAACATTTGCAGGCCGCCGGGAACGAGCGGTTCAAAAAGCCCAAGGCGATAGCGAAACTCTTTACAGGCGAGCCGTAACCGATGGAGCTTCGCTTCGGCTGATGCATCATCGATCGCCGATCCGCCTTTCCGCAACAGGGCCAGAGCAGGCAGCAACGCATTCTCTGCAATCTGCAAAGCCGCGACATCACCTCCCAGCTCATTCCACAAACTCCTGGAGTTCAAGAAAGCCGCGAAGTCACGTCGCAAGCGGAGGAACCGCGCGCTGGTGAGAGCCTTAACGAGAGCGCTCCGCGCCGCTGCCCAGGAAGCGGCGACGTGAGCCTGCAACTCGGGCAAAGTCAACTCCACATCTGCAACTTCCGCCGTCAGGAAATCGCTGAAAACGTCGAGATCCCGCACCTCCCCTAACTTCCTGCTGATCCAACGGAGTTCCGAGCGAAGCGCCTTGATCATGGGTGCTGGAAGATAATCCGCGAACACCTCCAGGCCTACCTGGAGCTGGCGGCTCGCCACCCGCATCTTGCGCACTGCCCTGGGATCGCCCCCTTCGCGAACGGTGCCTTCCATCAACAGGAACGAGCGGAAATGAGATAGGAAAAATGCCCTCGCGATTTCCCCAACGGTAGCCTCAGCTCCGCACTCCAGCCCGTCATCCGCGTCCTCTAACAGAACCACTGAAGGCATCCCCCCGGTAACCTGCAGGCCTCTCTCAAACTTACTCAAGCGGGACCTCGAAAGGCCCAGCTTCTTCTCAATCCGACCCGCGAGATGACGCAGGCGTTGCCCCTCGCCGCCCTCCAGCTTGAACTCCACTTCGTAAAAATGTTCTGGATGCGCCGAACGGGTGCTTTCATCCACGTCTACGGTCGTATCATCAACACTCAGCAGGATGTCCTCACCGTCCACAGACAGCCGGTAGCTTGCGCGCTCCGTGCTCATTCGAAATAGCTCCGACAAGCCCGCGTTGCTATTCTTGACGATCTCGTGCAGCGCATCGCTGAGCGGCGCTTCCGAGATCAGTAACGCAGAGCTGATCGGTAACCCGCCGTCTGCAGTGAGTTCAACCTCTTTTCCTTCGTGCCGTCCACTGCCACTCTCATCTGCCAGTCTTGGCAATGTCTCAAGGCTGACGCTCCGGTTCAGTGGGGAAGCATCGCGGAAACGGTAAGACCAGCCGGCATTGTAGAGATCCCAGTCCTGAGTATCAAAGTATCTGTCCACCAGGGCCCCCGTTCCCGGCACGGGATCGCCAATGATGCCCCCTTCTTTTTTCACCAGTCGCAGGAGCCTGGGCAGCTCTGTAACGGGATCATTCAATACAAACGATAACTCAGACTCGAAGCGTGTCTCAGGGGTTTTCATAGCATCACCAATAGTGACAAAAGCGTCACGTCACACCTCAATGATTGTTGTGTGACGTTTCCAAGCTCGGGCCATTCCTCAGAATACCGGCAATCCATGCTGCAGGACAATGCAAATTACCAACGGTTTCACGCGAAAATTGCTTCAATCCACCACTCCTCCTCATACCCATCGAAACAAACAATAAATAACGGCCGCCGCCGCTGTCTCACCGGCGGCTGCGAGCCGGATCCTCAACTCAACTCAACTCAACACTCCGCGCAGCCGTAGGTATCGATCTCTCCAAGCACCGCGTTTTCAGGCAGGGAGTTGAGCAGTGCGAATGTGGCGTTGATCACAGCCTTGACACCCCACCCTGGCGCATAGGCTTCGTCAGTTCGTTCCAGTCCATCCAGGAAACGCGCTGCATTTATCTGGACAATGACCTCAGCGATCACTACACGTCATGATTGCATGTCGATGCAAGTGTTTCTCCAGACTTCTGGTCTTAATGCTTCAACCAGATCCATTTTTTGGAAAATGAATCTATTTGCGTGCCGCATTAATAATACGGTGTTACCGCGCCCAGAGACCTGCCAAAACTGTAACCAGCGATCCTTTGCAGCATTCGATTCTGACTGTTTTGGTTCACCGCAACGCCGACTTTCCAATATTCGCTAACAACAACAACAACGTCACTCACCGATTCAAAATATGAAACGATTCATTACGAGCCATGGCCTTCTGGCCTGCTTTTGCACGATCGCCCTGCCCATGTCGGCAGAGGCAAAAACCTATTTGCTTGAGGACTTTGAGAGCGTCACGCTGGGTGACAGCGTCGACGAGGGCACCACGCAGGGAGTCGCGGGAGAAGAGGTGTGGACGAAGACGGCTCCTGGAGGTTGGAGCATCGATGACGCGGGGATGGCAGGCCTGGCTGCGGGACTTGGGGTTACCGAGTGGCGCGGCTGGAGTTTTGCGAACAATGCCTGGTGGGCGCTCACCGCAGGAGACCAGCGTCGAACAGAGTTTACCAAAGGCACCGGCGTGGTAGCCGTCACTGACCCTGACGAGTGGGACGACCTGAAGAGCCCGTCCAGTCAAGGCACCTTTAACAGCCTGCTGTCCCGAACCATCGACGTCTCCGGCGCAGGTGCCAATTCTCTGGTGCTGGAGTTCGATTCCAGCTTCCGTCCGGAAGGCGCTCAGAAGGCGAGTGTGACCGTCGAATATGACGGAACAGAAGTCGTTACCGTGCTCGAATGGGTGGTCACGGCCGACGACAAGACCAACGAGCACATTGAGATCAAATTGACGAATCCCGCCGGCATTTCACAGATGGTGCTGACGTTTGCCATGACCGATGCTGTGAACAACTGGTTCTGGGCGATCGATAACGTCGAAGTCCGCTCGGATGATCTGTTCAGTGAGGATTTTGAGGGCATCGAACTGGGTGCCAGTGTTGATGAGGGAGCCGCTGCTGAGATGGTCTGGTCGAAGCAGGGCCCAGTCGGCTGGGTGACCGATGATTCGCAGCTCTTTAAAGGCGACTTCTCTCCCGATCCCGCACCTGAAGATCCGATCGAATGGGTGGGAGTAACCGAGTGGAAGGGCTGGAGTTTTGCGGACAAGGACTGGTGGGCGCTGACCGCCGGGGACCAGCGAAGAACCGAGTTCACCAAAGGAACCGGGACAGTAGCGATCGCTGACCCGGATGAATGGGACGATTCAGGAAGCCCAGCAGGACAGGGACGCTTTAATTCCTTCCTGGCTACGCCCGCCATCGCTCTGGACGGAGTTCCTCCAGGCTCAGTTCTGCTGAAGTTCGACTCCAGCTGGAGACCAGAGTGTTGCGACGAAGGTGATAACACAAACAACCAGACAGCCACGATCACCGTAACCTTCGACGATGGTGAACCCGTCGAGGTCTTGCACTGGAGTTCCGACGGCAATGACGACAACTTCCACGACGACAACTCCACCAATGAAACAATCATCGTCCCGATCGAAAACCCTGAAGGCACCCGCTCGATGAAGCTGAATTTTGGCCTCACCAACGCCACAAATGACTGGTGGTGGGCAATCGACAATATCGTGGTTTCCGGGGGCGGATCAGCGATCCTTTCGGGCGTCAATGCCCTGCCACAGGAAGTGAGCGTGGTGCTGGCGGATACTGGATTGAACAAGCTGGACACGCCCTCGTTCGCGCTGCTGATCGACGGTCAGCCAGTGACGACCGTGACTTCGAAGGAAGGTTCCTTTGTCACCATTAAGTACAATACCGCCGTCGCGTTTGCTCCTGGTTCAGAACACACTTACAAGCTTACCGGCAAGGACGACAAGGGCAACGATGTCTCCTGGGAGGGAACATTTCAGACGCCGGTGCCGCTCTTGCCCGAAGCTCTAGCAGGCCCGGAAGGTAGCGATGGCGCATTTGGCGTCCGCTATATCTGGGGCGGAGGCACTCTCGGCGGATTGGCTCGCGCGGTGGACCTGATCAACCGGGCAACTGGGGAAGGTTTCGAGGGCAGCGTCTTCGACACCGAACACACGTATATCAACCATGGGGACGCCACGGGATTGTTCCCCGAAGACGATCCGTATCCAGATGACGTTCAATTCTCGGATACGTGGACGGATGAAGACTTCGTCCAGCTAGCCAAGGGAACGATTCGTATCACTGAGCCGGGCGATTACACGTTCGGATTTCACACCGATGATGGGTTTGCATTTCGGATCCATGGGGCGAATTTCTCTTCCGTCAGCGGAGGTGGATTACAGGATATCGGCGCTCCCAATGTAGTCGCTTTCGTCGGCGACACCG
>JAQCER010000298.1 GCA_027618625.1 Verrucomicrobiota bacterium | reverse complement strand
CTTGCTCCGGGGTCAGCTCGGTGAGCTTCGCGCCGATCTTTTCGAGGTGCAGTCTCGCGACTTCCTCGTCGAGTTCCTTCGAGAGCACTGTGACACCGGGCTTGTTCGTCTCGCGGTTTTTCCACAGGTCGATCTGCGCCAAGGTCTGGTTGGTGAAGCTGTTGCTCATCACGAAGCTCGGGTGGCCGGTGGCGCAACCGAGGTTCACGAGGCGGCCTTTGGCGAGCATGAAGATGCAGTGCCCGTCAGGGAATGTGTAGCGATCGACTGCGCCTACTGCTTCCGGCTTGATCTCTTCGCAGGTAACGCCTTCCGCTGCGTTCAGCTTATCGATCTCGATCTCGTTGTCGAAGTGGCCGATGTTACACACGATGGCCTGATCTTTCATCTTCGCCATATGGTCATACAGGATGATGTCTTTGTTACCCGTAGTCGTAACGTAGATATCACCCCAGCCGAGGGTGTCTTCGACTGTGGTGACGGTAAATCCTTCCATCGCAGCCTGGAGTGCGCAGATAGGATCGATTTCGGTAACGACCACGCGGGCTCCCATACCACGCATTGCCTGGGCACAGCCTTTGCCCACATCACCGTAGCCGCAGATGACGGCTACTTTCCCTGCAATCATGACGTCCGTGGCGCGCTTGATGCCGTCGATCAACGATTCACGGCAGCCGTAGAGGTTGTCAAACTTGGACTTGGTAACCGAGTCGTTTACGTTGATCGCAGGAACGCGGAGGGTCTGCGCTTCCGCCATCTGGTAGAGACGATGCACTCCAGTGGTGGTCTCTTCACTCACGCCCTTCCAGCCCTTCATGTAGCGGTGCCACTTCTGCGGATCTTCCGCGTGCACTTTCTTGAGAAGATCTTTAATCACCTTCTCCTCGTGGTTTCCTGAAGGAGTATTGACCCAATCACTTCCCTCTTCGAGCTCATAGCCTTTGTGGATCAAAAGGGTCGCGTCGCCACCGTCGTCAACGATCATCTCCGGGCCAGATCCATCAGGCCAAGTCAGGGCCCTGATGGTGCAGTCCCAGTATTCCTCAAGGGTTTCCCCTTTCCAGGCGAACACTGGATGACCACCAGCGGCAATCGCTGCAGCTGCATGATTCTGCGTTGAGAAAATGTTGCACGAACACCAGCGAACGTCAGCACCCAGATCAGCGAGCGTTTCGATCAGCACTGCTGTCTGAATCGTCATGTGCAACGACCCCATGATGCGCACCCCTTTCAGCGGCTGGCTAGCGGCATACTTTTCGCGCACCGATACCAGTCCTGGCATCTCATGCTCGGCGATTGAAATTTCCTTGCGACCAAAGTCGGCAAGCGTGATGTCGGCTACTTTGTAGTCCTCGGTTGCTGTGGTATTCATAAGTTAAAAAATTCGTTGGTTCAGTCTTAAGTTTTCAGCGCCGGACAGCCTCCGATGCAGCTGATCTCGCCTTGGGGGGATGGCAACGATTGCTTTGGTCTCGGCTATGAAGTCGTCTCTCCTAAAGTCAATGCCACCGGCTTTCTACCAAAAGTTGGACTCTGAAAACTAGCAAACTGCGCTCTTGAGCGCCTCTGCCTTGTCGGTACGCTCCCAGGTAAGAGCATCGGTGTTCGATTCGCGTCCGAAGTGACCGTAGTTGGTGGACTCGCGATAGATTGGGCGCAGCAGATTGAGCTGGCTGATGATATCTGCGGGCTTGAAGCTGAAGACTTCCGCCACGGCTTTTTCAATCTTGGCTTCGTCGACAGTGTTGGTGCCGAAGGTTTCCACCGTCAGGCTGACAGGATCGGGGAAGCCGATGGCGTATGCAGTTTGAAGTTCACACTTCGTGGCAAGGCCAGCAGCAACAATGTTCTTCGCGACATAGCGGCACATGTAAGCAGCCGAGCGGTCCACCTTTGATGGATCCTTTCCGGAGAATGCGCCGCCACCGTGACGTCCCATGCCGCCGTAGGAATCGACAATGATTTTGCGCCCGGTAAGCCCGCAGTCACCTTCGGGGCCACCAACGACGAATAATCCAGTCGGGTTGATGTGATAAGCTGTCTCTTCGGTGAGGAGCGCGGAAGGAATGACTTTATCGATCAGGTCGCGCCTCAGGATTTCGCGAATCTCCTGAGTGGTGATCTCTTTTGCATGCATGGTGGAAACCACAATTGCTGTGACGCGGGTTGGCCTGCCATTGACGTATTCCATCGAAACCTGAGTCTTCGAGTCCGGCCGCAGCCAGGTGTGGATGCGATCTTTGCGCAGCTTGGTAATCGCTTCCCCCAGGCGGTGGGAGTAGGCAATGGGTGCCGGCATCAGCTCCGGAGTGTCGTCACAGGCGTAGCCAAACATGATGCCCTGGTCGCCGGCGCCCTGCTCTGCAGTTTCTTTGTCAGCTGCGGCAGCCGCATCAACGCCCTGGGCTATATCCGGGGACTGCTGGCCCAACAGGTTCATAAAGAAGAAGTTCTGCGCATCGAATTTACAGGTGTAGCTGTAATCGGTGCCCTCAGCATACTTCCTGTCGTAGTTGATCTCGATTAGCGCCTTCTTAACTACTTCACGGTAATCGAATTCCGACGATGTGGTGATCTCACCGCCAAGAATGACAGCGTTGTCCTTGACCATTGTTTCGCAGGCCACGCGGCTCTTGGGATCATTCGTAAGGCACGCATCCAGAACGGAATCGGAGATGGTGTCACACACTTTGTCAGGATGTCCTTCAGTGACGGATTCGGAGGAGAAGATGAAGCTGTTTGCCATATATTTACAGATTATGATATGTTGATATGTTATTTAGCACCTGTTTTGCAGAGGTCAACCGGGGTGATTGGGAAAGTTTAGAGAAATTTCGTCATGTCCTGTTTTTTCTGACTGAACCGAATGGACCTTCTACGAGTTAAAAATGGGAGCCGGCACTCCCTTCGCATCGCCTCAAAAAGCGCACCTCAAAACGTTTCCATCGCACGACGACAGGTTTTCATGCAGGCACCGGGTTCCGAATTCTGGATGACGGGTCGCTGACGTTCTGCTCCTGTAGCCCATCGGGCGATCGCATCGAGTGATTCGAGTGACTCGGACGAAATTTCAGCCATATTAGTCGAGATATATTAAAATGGCTGTCGTCCGAAAGCCGGGGCGTCTGGTAGTGTAGATTACATGAGAATGTTCGCACTTCCGCAGGCCCTTTTGATCAGTCTTTTGAGCTTCACCGTTCGGGCCGACGACAGTAATTCCCGCGATTTTTCGCCGCCACCTGAAGAGAGGCAACTCCAGGCGAAAATGCGCTCGAAGATGAAGATCCTGCCGACCATCACCGTTGGCCATGCAGGTGCGGACATTGTTGGAACGGACAATCGCGGGTTGCAGGCAGCGGTGGACTACATCGCCGGATTGGACGGCGGAATAGTGGAAATCCTGCCAGGCACCTACGTCATGAACGATTCACTGCACCTGCGGGCAAACGTCACCGTGCGCGGAACCGCGGGCGAGACCATACTGCTGAAGTCGAAGTGCAGCGTTTCGGCTCTCGGATTGGATGGCGACTTTGGCGAAGAACAAGTGACCGTCGCGGCGGCCGCGGGATTTCAGCCGGGCTACGGCATCACGGTCTGGGATGCTGGTTCGGGCGGGTTCCACACAACGGTTGGTCGTATCATTGGAACGGACGGCAATACGCTGGCGATCGACACTTCGTTGAATGCAGACTGCATGGTCAGTAACGATGCCAAGGCAGCGACAGTGTTCCCGGTCGTCAGTGGAACAAACATCGAAGGTGCCCGCATCGAAGGACTGACCATTGACGGCAACAAGGATCACAACGTGCACTTGAACGGGTGCCGTGGCGCGGGCATCTACCTTTACCGTGGATTCGGCACGGTGATCCGCGATTGCGTCGTGCGCAATTTTAACGGAGACGGCATCAGCTTCCAGCAGTCGAACGATGTCATCGTTGAGAACTGTGTGAGCGAGAACAATGCGTCACTGGGACTGCATCCTGGCAGCGGCTCACAGCGCGCGACCATTCGTGGATGCAGGGCCACCGGCAATGGCGAGGACGGCTTGTTCCTCTGCTGGCGCGTGCGGCACGGTGTCTTCGAAAGCAACTTCCTGGAGAACAACGGGCGCTTCGGAATTTCCATCGGTCACAAAGATTCCGACAACCTTTTTGCCAAAAACCTCGTTCGTTACAATCACAGCGACGGTATCTTCTTCCGCAACGAATCTCTCGGCATGGCTGGTCATCGCAATCGCGTCGAAGACAACCTCATTGAAGACAACGGCCGCGACACCCCTGTCGCGGGCATTCGGATTCGCGGGGAGGTGAAGTACCTCGTTTTCAAAAACAATACCCTCCGTGATACACGCACTGGCGCAGCAAGGCTTCAGACATCAGGCATCCTCATTGAGGAAAACGTGGGCGACTTGGATCTGGACGGAAACCACATCGAAGCGGAACAGGCACTGGTGGATCAACGTGAGTAGCGCGAACAAAGCCGTCCCCGGAGACTTTGCCGATGAAATGCTCTTCCTTTCCGTCCTACGTTTCTGAATTTTCCTTAGGCATTGACACCATGACGCCCGGTTCATAAGTTCCCCCCAAGCACGCGGGATGCGTCCGACCCCATCTTGATTTGCACTCACATTCCAAACACGCACACTGGATTTCCACCTTACCCATTCCATGAAAACCATCCGACTTCTCCACCTTGCCTCTCTCAGCCTCGCGTTCGCCGCGACCGTATACGCTGATCCGATTCCGGAATTGCTCAAACAGGACGGCTGGTTCATCGGTTGCCAGGCTTACACCTTCAATCGATTCTCGGCGTTTGAAGCGATTGCCAAGACCAAGGAAGCAGGGGGCAACATGATCGAATTCTACCCGGGTCAGAAACTCAAGCCAGGTTCGGAGGAGAAAGTCGGCCACACAATGTCCGAGTCCGCCATGGCAGAACTGAAAGCCGAGTGCGTACGCCAGGGAATCCGCCCAGTGAACTATGGTGTCGTTGGAGCCAACAGCCCCGAAGAAGTGCAGGCCATCATGAAGTTCGCCAAGAAGATGGAACTCTATGCGGTCTGTACGGAATCGGCCGAGCAGATCGTTGCCTGGGAAGCCGCGGCCAAGGAATATGATATAAAGGTCGCCTTCCACGAGCACGGTGGCTCGATGAGCAATCCTAAATACAAAGTGTGGCATCCGCTTTACATCCTTGGCGTCGTCGAAAGTCGTGATCATCGCGTCGGTGCCTGCGCTGACCTCGGCCACTGGTGCACATCCCATTTAAAACCGGTCGATTGTCTCCGCATTCTCTCGGGGCGCGTGGTCAGCGTTCACCTGAAAGACAAGGCCGATTATGGAAATGCTCCCGTCGTCGTCGCGGGAACGGGCGTCGTCGATGTCGCAGCCTGGCTTGATGCATTGAAGAAGCAGGA
>JAQCER010000297.1 GCA_027618625.1 Verrucomicrobiota bacterium | reverse complement strand
GATTTCAGACAATTCTATCTGCCCCCATTCTCCAGGATTTTAACTCAGAAAGTGAGCTCTGAAATTCGATTGAAGCATCAACGTTGTCCTCCCTCCCAGAGGATGAACTTGTAGCGATGTGCCAGAAGGAGCTCCCTTATAAGCTTGATGCTTACAGGGAGATCGTACGTCGCTATGAATCAATCGTCTACAACACCAGCGTAAAAATGATCGGAAGTATACAAGATGCCGAGGAGATCTGCCAGGACACGTTTCTGCGCGTCTTCCACAAGCTGCATCAGTTTGAGGGCAGGGCAGCGTTTAAAACCTGGCTATTTAGAATCGTTTACAACTTTTGCCTGACACGCAGGAAGCAATTGGCCAAGCGAAGGGACCGTGAGGGTGTCAACACCGACGATTTGTCAGAGTCGTTGGTGGCCAGTGAGTCTCCAATCGATGATATGTCATTGAGTGAGGAACTTGAGAAGGCGATGGCGCTCCTGAGTGAGGATCAGCGCCGGATGATCGTGCTGAAGTACGTCACGGGCCTGAGCCTTCAAGAGATTGCAGAGGTTTCAGATTTAGGATTGAGTGCGACCAAAATGCGCCTCTACCATGCGCTTGAAGAATTCAAAAGAATCTACATGGCGATTCGTGAAGGAAAGGAGCCCGAAGCATGATCAGTGACCTGGAATTCGATTCGTTCGACTCCGAGGTCGATCAATTGTTTCGCGATGCGGTGGCTGAAGCGAACGAGCGCGGAATCGCTGTGAACGTTCCTGATGAGGCGCGAGTGGAGCGGATCGTGGAAAAAGCCATGCACGAAGCCGTCATCAAGGATACGGCGACTTTTTTCTTTCGAAGTTTTGCTGCGGCCCTGGCGGAGTTATTGGTTGCGATGCTAAGGGCTTTTATCGAGCGAAACTCTGACGTTAAGGTTTCGGAAGACATTCCAAGTGAACCGCCTCTTAGAAAACCATCCACGACCACGACCCATTCCAAAAAACGGTAATAGCAGTCGCGACTGCGACGTGCTCGATTGATTCATATGAACTCATTTATTAATGCGGCCCTTAAATACATTCGAGCAACTTATACCAAACTCTGTGGAGCATGATCCATTTTTTGGAAAATGAATCTATTTGCGTGCCGCATTAATAGTCCCTTCCTGGCCCAGGCTCCGCTTGGCTTCATTCAAGAGGTGCTGGGATCGCTGCGCACAGCCTTTCTGGAAATGGTTACTGGGGGGGCGAATCTTCTGCCGAAGGTGTTGGGTGGTCTGGTGATCCTCCTGGTGGGATACGTTTTATCGAAAATCCTGCAAAAGATCGTTCTCGTAGTGGGCAAGAAGATCGGTCTCGACGACATGGTCGGCAAAGATGGTATTCAGAAGATGTTGACGTCCGCTGGTCTGACTGGAGGGTTTACGGTTGTCCTTGCCAAAGGGCTGTTCTTTGGAGTGCTGCTCTACTTCATCAAGTCCGCGGCAGACTATACTGATTTGCCGATGCTCAGGGATCCGGCGAATGGAATCATCAACTTGCTGCCCAAGTTCATCACCGCCGGATTGATCGCGGTGGTCGGATATCTCGTCGCGGATCTCGCTCGCAATCTGACACGAAAGTCGTGTGAACGGCTCAATCTCGAATATGGGCCTACCGTTAGCAACCTGCTCTTCGCGTTCATCATGGTGCTGGTACTGATCATCGCCGTGGGCGAACTCGGGGTGGATACGAAATTGATTCACGACACGGTCGTCATCGTCCTCTCTGGACTCGGCCTCGCCATCGGACTGGCTCTTGGGCTGGGACTTCGCCCCTTGGCCCACGCGATCGTATCGGGTGTGTATGTGCGGGATCAATTTAAGCCCGGTGTCGAATTGATCATCGGCGAGCGCGCCATGACGGTGGTTTCCGTTGGTCCGCTGAACACCAGGCTTGAAGACGGTGATGGCTTCATCGTCATCTCCAATAGTAGCCTCATTTCTGAGACTGTATCTGGCGTGAATCCTTCTTAGCCAGCTAGCTGTCGCTTACGATCTCAGCTCAGGAATGTCCGAATGTCTGAATGTCTGGATGATCGCTTGCGGAGTCTTGCGGAGTCCTTTAATTTGCCCTAAAATCAATTCTGTTTTGTGGGTGCCATGAGGCATTCACCGCGTCCGTGTGAGACCAAAAGTGTTCTTACTGGAGAGTCCACTCAAATGAAAGCAGCCAAGAAGAAATCCGTTGCCAAACCGGCCGCGAAGGCGGCTGCCAGCAAGAAACAGCTGCCTAAGAAACAGCTGCCCAAGCAACGAGCTTTAACGAAAAAGAAAACCAAGTCCATGGATAACCAAACGTCAGGGAAAAAGTCGGCTCAGACCGAGGGCGAAAGCGTAAGCAAGATTCGTGACATTCTGTTCGGTGAACAGATGGCGCACTATGACGATCGTTTTGCTGCTCTTGAGGCGTCACTACGAAGCGAGATTGATGCATTGAAGGAGAATCTGACCGCTGAGATGCAAGCGGGCGTTGCCGGTCTGAAGGCGCTCGTGCAGAAGGAGAAAGAGGAAAGCAACGACCGCAACGTGGCGCGACGTCAGCTCGCGGACAAACTGCAAAAAGTGGTCGACGACCTCCGCAAGTGATCGTTGCCGGGCCGCGCAGGAAGGTATGTCAGCGACCGATCTCCAGCAGCCCGCGGTAGCATCCTTGCCCAAACGGCTTCCGAATAGCGGTGGCGTCCCTACGTATGTGGCGACGTCAGTGAAACCGATTTCTTTGCCGCAGGTCGCATCGGCTGACGGCGGCAGAAAACTTGGCAAGGCGTCGGACCGGGAGTTGGGCAACGCGTTGAAGCCTGCGATCGAACAGGTTGTCCTCGACACTCTCAGGGAGAATCCTAAAATAGTGATTGATATTGTCTATCCCGTTCTGGGCCGGGTGATCCGCAAGTCGATCACCAGCGCGCTCCAGAGTCTGGTGGCATCGGTCGAAAGCCAGGCGGCCGATGTATTCAGTCTTAAGCGGCTCAAGTGGAGGTGGCAGGCATTCACAAGCCAACGCTCCTACGCCGAGATCGTTCTGGCAAATTCGGTGGTCTGCTCGGTGGACGAAGTCCTGCTGATCCACCGGGAAACCGGGTTGTTGCTGGTTCATGCTTCGCGTGATTCTGAACATGCCCGTGACGCGGATCTGGTATCCAGCATGCTGACGGCAATCGAAGACTTTGCCCGCGATTCCTTCGATCTCGATGCCGATGATTCGCTCAGCAGTTTTTCCATGGGCGGACAGACGGTGCTGATTCGAACCAGTCCCATGATGCTCATCGCGGCAGCCGTGGCGGGCAATCCTACTTCTAAGGTCAATGACATGCTCGACGAGGTAATGGAGACATTGCACAGCAATTACCACGATGCACTGGCGAATTTTTGCGGGTGACGTGGAGCCATTCGTCAGAGTGCTTCCCATTCTGGAAGCATGCCTGACCACCGAGATGGGGGCGCAATCAGGATGACAAAGAAGCTCAAGAAGAAACTCTGTCTCATCGGGTCGTTTGGTGTCGGGAAGACGATCTTGGTCAGCAAATACGTGAAAGGGATTTTTTCCGAAAAATATCTTTCGACGGTAGGCGTGATGATCAGTCAGAAGACGGTCGAGATTGGCGATTGCGAAGTTTTGCTGATGGTTTGGGACCTTGCTGGGGAAGATGATTTTCAGGGGCTGCGGCTGTCATTTATCAAAGGGGCCTCCGGGGTGCTGTTTGTGGCAGATGGAACCCGCGCAGAAACCTTGCGACTCACCCAGCAGCACATGGAACGCCTGGGAGAGTTCTATTCGGATATTCCAACTCTGCTGCTGCTCAACAAGGCTGACCTGCAAGACCAATGGGACATCGCCGAAGCGCATCTGGACGAAGTCCGTGGCAAGGTGAAGGTGTTCCGAACCAGTGCGAAGACTGGGGAGAATGTAGAGGAGGCGTTCGTCCGCATCACAGAAATGATGATCGCCCCTGACGAGCCAACCACAGAAGCGTTCCTTTAGTCTGAAAGAAAGATATGCCGCCTGATTCGCCTCAACCGTTTAGTGACGAATCGGTTCGAGAGGGCGCTGCCGGATCTCTCGACAGCGTCCTGGCAGCGCTTGATTACCTCGTTCTGGAAGCGGTCGAAGATGCTTCGCTCCGAGTGCGTGGGGCGGTTCCTGACTGGTTCGAATCCATCTATGGTGGCGGTATCGATGTGGCGTTGGCGGAGTCTCCATTCCTGACCTGCTTCGTCAAGGAGGTGGCCCGGCCGCTGTGGAAGGAAGCGCCTACCGTGCCGGTTCGATCTGGCATTTGGACGGAAGCGGTACCAGATGCGAGTGGCAATGAACTGACTGAATTGCACCTTGAGGCGATTGCAATGCACGGCGCCAACGGAGCGGGTCTCCTGGTGATTCAGTTCATGGGAAGACGCTTCGAGGAAATTCAAATGCTGACCCAGCGGGCCAACGAAAAAGCGCTGGAGCACCGCCAGTTGAGCAGGGAGGTGCAGAAAAAGGATGTCCTTTTAAGATGTATCGTGCACGATCTCAATAATCCGCTTGGGGCAGTGTTGTTGAATCTGGAATTACTTGCGACGTCTGATGATGAGCAGGTAAAGGCCGCCGCCTCGCTCGCCCTTGAGGCCGCGCGTCGTCAGCGCAGCCTCATCAAATCGATTACCGAAGTATTCTCGTCGGATTTGTCGCGACTTAGTCGTAATCGCGGGAGTGCAGAGGTGGTAGGTGAGTTTGTCAGGGGGGGAGAGTATGTCGTCAACATGCATTTGAATCAGGCTTTGAGACGGTCCGTCTCGATCCTACTTGAGGATGGCCTGACGGGCGTCGTCGCTGGCGAGCGCAAAGTAATCGGCGAACTGGAACCCTTCGTCCGGGCAGTGGAGAATCTGGTGCTCAACGCGCTACGTTACGCGCCGAGAGATTCGGTGGTGATCGTCCGGCTGCTGGCTCTGGATGAAGGGATGCAGGTGCAAGTGGAAGACGCCGGGCCTGGCGTGGAGCCGGAACTGGTCGGCGGATTGTTTGACCCTTTCACCCAAGGCACCACCAATCGAGGTGCAATGGGGCTGGGGCTGTACTTTTGCCGAATGACTGTTGAGCAGTGGGGGGGCTCGATTGTCTACGAACAGGCATCCGGCGGCGGTGCACGATTCGTTTTCACTTTACCTTGGGCGGGAGATGCATCACAGCACAATTATGAAACTTGAGTATCCGATTGAGACGAGTGGAACGTTACTCGTCGTCGAGGACGATGTCATTCTCGCCAAGACGGTGGCCAAGCTCCTCGGGGACAATGGCTACGCCGTCACGCTAAGCCATGACGGCGCCGAGGGCCTGGAGATCGCTAAAAAGGCTCTATCCGGGATTCGCAACGTAAAATAGGGGGATTTGGCGCGGGCAAGGAGATCGAAAAGCAAAG
>JAQCER010000296.1 GCA_027618625.1 Verrucomicrobiota bacterium | reverse complement strand
CCTCGATCCGCTCTTTCGATTCTCCCTAATCGCCACAATACCATCAACTCCTCATGCGTAAGCCCTGGTTAAAACGGTGTTTCTGCGCAATTTTATGGAAATTTGTGAGTATTTTATTAGAATGTTGTGAGTATCGGGTAAAGGAAACAGCATGTTCGAGCCGAGATTATCCAAGTCCTCCATCGCCTGGTCATGGAAGGAAAGTCGAAGCCATCTCCCTATCGTGACGGACAGAACGTTATTCGCGATAGCGCCCATGGTGCAACGTTTACATGCCGCCCGAAGCGCCGGATGTGCCAAGACTGATGAAAGAGCTGGTAGACTTGATCAATCAGCAGGTGGCGACAAGAGCACTGCCTGTGCCACTGATCGCGGCGTTGGTGCACTACCAGTTTGCCACGATTCACCCCTACTACGATGGCAACGGGCGCACCGCACGGTTGCTGACTAATCAGGTGTTGCACCAGTCCGGCTATGGTCTGCACGGCATCTATTCGCTGGAAGAGTATTACGCGCGGAATCTTGCGGCCTATTATGCCGCGCTGGACATCGGAGATTCTCACAACTACTCCATGGGCCGTGGCAATGCCGATCTGACGCCTTGGGTGGGGTATTTTTGTGCTGGTATGGCGGAATCCTTTTCCCAGGTTCGCGCGAAACTTTCCGAGCAGAGCGGTGGCCCAGATGGCAGTGCCTTGTTACGGGAGCTTGACCAGCGGCAGAAACGAGTGATCGCACTGTTCCGAGAAAGCCGATTCATCACGACGCGGGAAATTTCCGAGGAGTTGGGAGTGCATCGCCGGACGGCACTCAACTGGTGTCAGGCATGGGTAGCGGATGGATTCCTGATTCAGCAGGGTGATGCGCAGAAATCGCGGCGATACGAACTGACAGAAAAATGGCTCAGCCTGATCGACTGAGCCGCACGATGATTTTTGATTTTCAGTGGAAGTTGGGGCAGCATTGCATTGCCCCGCCAACCATGATGGTTGGATTGGTTGCCTCCAGCGCAAACTCTACTTGCACGGAAGCGACTCCGTCGTACTGGACATACATGCCATACAGTGAGAATCCATTTCGGCAGCAATTTGCCACCCGCCCCACTCCAGAGCCGTGCACGGTCGTGATTTTTGGTGCCACCGGAGACCTGACGCATCGCAAGCTCGTGCCCGCGCTATATAGTATCGCCGCGGATGGCGAGTTGCCCCCTACGCTGAAGGTGGTGGGATTCGCCAGACGGGAAAAGGATGATGCCACCTTTCGCAACGAACTTGAAGCCGCAAATCGTAAGCACTCACGCGCGACGCACGACGACGCGCTCTGGAGCACGTTCAGCGAAAGCATCCACTACCATTGCAGCGAATTCCAGGACGTCGAAGGCTACCGTGCCCTGGGCAAGCGACTCGATGCCATCGACAAGGAACGGGGAACTGGCAACCGCCTGTTTTATGTTGCCTCTGCCCCGGAGTTCTTTGATGAAATTCTTGAGAATCTGCGGACGTCAGGATTGAACAAGGCACCGGCTGGCAGCTGGGCTCGCGTTGTTGTCGAGAAACCCTTCGGCACAGATCTTCCATCGGCACAGAATCTGAATTCCATCGTCAGCGAAACCTTTGCGGAGCGCGATACGTTTCGCATCGACCACTATCTGGGCAAGGAGACCGCGCAGAACATCATGGTGCTGCGCTTCGCCAACGCAATTTTCGAACCTCTGTGGAACAATCGCTACATCGACTCCGTACAGATCACCTGCGCAGAAAACCTCGGGATGGAAGGCGGTCGCGGTGGCTACTACGACAAGTCGGGTGCGCTGCGCGACATGGTGCAGAACCACCTTTTACAATTGCTGAGCCTGGTCGCGATGGAGCCGCCGACGGACCTTTCCGCCGACGGTGTGCGCGATGAGAAAGTCAAAGTGATCCGATCGTTGCGCCCGATCACTATGGCGGATGTCGCCGAATCGGTAGTGCGGGGTCAGTATATTGAAGGAAGTGTGGACGGGAAAGCCGTCCCGGGCTATCGCGAGGAAGACCGGGTCGATCCGGAATCGATGACCGAGAGCTACGTGGCGCTCAAGATTTACGTTGACACCTGGCGCTGGGAAGGAGTTCCCTTTTATGTGCGCATGGGTAAGCAGCTGCCGAAAAAAGCGACCGAGATCTCGGTGCACTTCAGGTTTCCGCCTAGTGTGTTGTTCAACAGTATTCCGATGCAGGGAGACGTGCGCGGCAACGTGCTGGTCATGAGGATTCAACCAGACGAAGGCATTTCGCTCAGGATGCTGTCGAAGATTCCGGGTGCCGCATTGCGCATGGAGCCAGTGAAGATGGACTTCAGTTACAGCACTTCCTTTGGCAAAGCATCTCCCGAAGCCTACGAACGACTGCTGCTCGATGCGATCGCCGGTGATGCCACTCTGTTTGCGCGGCGTGACGAAGTGGAGAATGCGTGGAGGTTCATCGATCAAATTGAAAACGCCTGGCACAACAATCCTTCGCCACCGCCAATGACGACCTATCCCGCTGGCACCTGGGGCCCGCAGGAAGCGGACGAAATGCTGGAGCGCGACAGCCGAACGTGGAGAAGAATCTGATTTTCATCCCTCAGCACAGATGCCACCTGACACTACAACGAATCCAGCCGATGACTCGCTCAGTTCCTTGGGAGCACCTGTCTCAATCGATAACATCGAGGCATCGCTGAAAGCTCTGTGGTCGGCAAATGCGACCCACACGAGGTGTTCGCTGATCAATTTCGTCGTCTACAGCGAACGCGAGAACAGCCTGGCCCGCAATGCGGCGCTGCTGGCAGACATCACATCTGACCACGCCTGCAGGGCACTGGTCATCGATGCCCAGACTGCCGCCGGAGCAAGTGCCACGCTGGTCAAATCCTGGATCACCGCACACTGCCACCTGAATCAGGCAGGCGGAAAGGCAATGTGCTCGGAACAGATCGCGTTTCAGCTTCGCGGCAACCTGCCGAAGCTTGTTCCGAATACCGTCTTTGCCCACCTCGACTCCGATCTTCCACTGGCGTTCTGGTGGCAGGGCGGCTTCTCTTCTGCTTTTGATAGCCACTTGACTCGCAGGATCGATCGACTTGTCATTGACAGCGCTTCGTGGGGCGATCCGCAGCGAGAGTTTGCCACCTTGCAAGCTGCGCGGCAGCAATCGGGTGCGCGATTCATCGTGCTCGACTTGGTATCGACACGGCTGTTCGCGCACCGCCTCGCCCTGGCCGCGTGCTTTGACACGCCGGAGACACTTGCCGGCCTGGATCGCATCGATCGCGTGACCATCCACCACCATGCGGGGCAGCGATTCACTGCGCAGACTTTTGCTGCCTGGATGACGCTGAAGGCTGGTTGGAATCTCGAATCATCGTGCACCAGCGATTCAATGCAGCTGAGCAAGGGCGACGGACAGGCGTTGCAACTGGATCTTCTCGAATCCAATGAAGTGACCCGTTGCCCAGGTGTATCCGCGGTCACACTCTCGGGCACAGACATTGATGTCTCGCTCGCCATCGATGACAGCGGTCGCTACTTGCAGAGCAAGGTCACGATTGGCGATCGCCCACCTCTTGGCTGCCTCACGCCGCTTCTAGCCTGCAGCGAGGCTTCGCTCGTAAGCCAGCGCTTGCGTCAGCCAGGCAATGATGCCCTTTACTTCCGCATCTGGAATCTGCTGCTGCCCTGCATTTAGTTTTAGTGTAGTGTAGCCATCTCCAGGCAAACTGGTCACTCTCACTTCTTGCGAAGACTCGCCTGGTATCGGGTGCTGATCGAGTCCACATCCCGGCAGTGCGCCACGGCATCGCCAAAGGAAATGTAGCCGTTCACAAGCAGATGGGCGAGACTATCATCAATGGTATGCATTCCATCGTGCGCACCGATCTGCATCAGGCCCAGGATTTGCTCGAATTTGCGGTCGCGTATGACACTGCGGATCGCGTAGTTCGGGATCATGATTTCTGATGCCATCACCCGCCCCGGCGCATCCGCCCGCTCCAGCAGGCGCTGAGATACGATGCCAACCAGACAATTGGCAAGCTGACTGATGATCTGCGGCTGCTGCTCAGGCGGAAAGACATCGATCATACGGTCGAGCGACTTCGGCGCATCGATGGTGTGCAGCGTGCTGATCACAAGGTGTCCCGTCTCTGCGGCGGTGACCGCGATGCGGATCGTTTCCAGATCCCGCATTTCGCTCACCAGGATCACATCTGGATCCTGGCGCAGAGCACTCTTCAGGGCGGCGGGGAACGAGTGGGTGTCAGTGCCCAATTCCCGCTGCTTCACCAGCCCGAAGCTGTGATCGTACACGTACTCGATTGGGTCTTCAATCGACACCATGACACAAGGCCGCACCTGACTGATCTTCCTGGCCATCGCTGCCAGCGTGGTCGTTTTTCCCGCGCCAGTCATGCCAGTCACCAGCACCAGGCCCTGAAGCTTATTGCAAAGACCTGCGACGGTCTCGCCATGGCCAAGGTCCTCCAGATCCGGAATCACTTCCGGGATAAAACGAAACGCGGCCTCGACATTGCCTCGGCAAAAGTGTGCGTTCCCACGAAAACGGCCGATTCCATCGGCCTGCATGGCAAAGTCCAGCTCCCACACGTCTTCAAGCGTTGCCCGCTGCGCCTCCGTCAGCACCGCGTAAACCAGTTCTTTACAACGCTGCGCCGTGAGGTCTTCGGTTCCGATCGGCTGGAGCTTGCCATCTACCCGCGCAGCCGGTGGTGCCCCCACGGTCAGGTGCAGATCGGAACCCGTCCGGTCACGGGTTTCGCGGAGAAAATCGATAATGTCGTCTGCCATAAGAGAATTTCGGGATGCTAACCGGGATCGACTAAACGATTCCTCCAATCACTTCCATAGAAATTGCAAAAGAGAAAACATCAGACGCTCACTTCAAACAGACCTGCAACAAATGCTTTATGCGCCCGCACTCGGTCGAACAGGGCGAACTCCGACGGCGTCTCGAACGTCAGAGTGGCGCTTCCCTGCTCGGCGAAGAGCGTCACGGCCTCCGGCATTCCCTCGAGTTCCGGCACCCAAAAGGTCCGCCGGACGATCGCATTCTTCGCTCTGCGGCCTTCGATGAGAGCGCGCCACTCCCTTGGGATGATGTGCTCGCACTTTTGGAGCAACGGCTCACCGTAACTGTGCCCGGCGCGTGGATTCAACTCATAGAGGTAGATTCCATTTGCGTCATAATCTTCATGCAGGGTCGCTGCGACCGGAAAACAGTGGTTTTCGAGAAACCGCCGCCACCCCACAATCAGTGGGTGTTTCTCGACGTGGAATTGCCGATTCAGGTCCAGCCATTCATGATTGTGCCGTGTATTGTTCACCAGCCCCCACGGGTTCAGGCACGGCAGGAGCAACACTGGCCGACTGGCGATTTGCTCCACATTTTCCTC
>JAQCER010000295.1 GCA_027618625.1 Verrucomicrobiota bacterium | reverse complement strand
ATTGCGAGAGTGATTGCCACGCTGCAGCAGTCCGGGATCTTCGATCGCATCGTCGTCTCCACTGATGATCAGGAGATCGCGGGTGTCGCGCGTCACGCGGGAGCGGATGTTCTCGGGCGTCGACCGGACGACCTCGCTGACGACCACGCGACGACCACGGAGGTCGTCAGGCATGCGATCGATGCTTGGCTGGGGGATCTCGAGGCCGAGGCTCGCCTCTGGACCGTTTATCCGACAGCCGTCCTGCTCACCTGCGAGACGCTCGGCGCAGCGAGAGCCATGTTCGAAGCCGCCGGTCCTGACTTCCTCATCCCCGTCCTCCGCTACGCACACCCTGTGGAGCGTCGCCTGAGAGCAGCATCAGGAGGACTGCTCATCCCCGATGAACCGTTCGCGCTTCAGGCCCGGTCCCAAGACCTTGAGCCAGCCTTCCATGATTCCGGGCAGTTCTATGTCGGAACGATCCAGGCTTGGCAGCAGTTCACGCCGCTCGCGAGCGGCCGGAACCTGGCCTTCGAACTGCCAGCAGGGAGCGCGGTCGACATCGATGAGCCGGCTCACTGGGAACTCGCCGAACGCTTGGCGCTTGAGAGTCATTCCTGACGTTCACGGGCTACCGTCCGCTTGAATCCACGTCAGGAGCCAGTATGACCGAGTTGTCGCCCCAGGAGGAGTTCTGGCGCGGAGCCTTCGGGTCCGAGTATTCGGATCGTAACGTCGGGGCGAACCTCGCAGCGAGCAACACCGCGCTCTTCTCGCGGGCGCTCGCGAGGGCCTGTGCGCCGCGGACGGTCCTGGAACTCGGTGCGAACATCGGGATGAACCTCGTCGCACTCGGACACCTCTTTCCGGATGCCGAGTTGCACGCAGTCGAGATCAATGCGAAGGCATGCGATCGGCTGCGGGAGCTCCTACCGCCTGATCGCGTCACTGAGGGGTCGATCCTTGTCGCAGACCCTGGCGACGGGTTCGATCTCGTGCTCATCAAGGGCGTCCTCATTCACATCGCTCCCGAGGACCTTGCGACCGCGTATCGCCGGGCGGTGGCGAGCTCACGCCGATACCTGCTGATCTGCGAGTACTACAACTCTACGCCGGTCGAGGTGACGTATCGGGGGGAGAGCCAACGACTCTTCAAGCGGGACTTCTGTGGAGAGATCCTCGACAAGCATCCCGAGATGCAGCTCATCGACTACGGATTCGTTTACCACCGTGACCCGGTCTTCCCGCTCGATGACATCACGTGGTTCCTGCTCGAGAGGCGCGAAGTCTGATGTTGACCTACTGCTTCCGGTGTGTGATGCCCGACACCAAACCCGACCTTCCCTTCGATGAAGACGGAGTCTGCGGCGCATGTAGGAACTTCGAGCGTCGCACAGAGGTCGACTGGGACGACCGGCGGCGAGAAATTGAGTCCATCCTCGAGCGCTACCGCTCAGAGTCCCACTGGGACTGCATCGTTCCAGTGTCGGGCGGCAAGGACAGCACGGTCCAGGTGTTGACGGCTGTCGAGCTCGGGATGAATCCGTTGTGTGTGACGGCAACGACCTGCGACCTCTCCGATATCGGAAGACGGAATATCACGAATCTTGAGCGTCTGGGTGTCGACCACGTGACGTTCACTCCCAACCCTGGAGTGCGCGCCCGCCTGAATCGCCTCGGGCTCACAGAGGTCGGCGACATCTCATGGCCCGAGCACGTTGGGATCTTCACGATCCCTGTCCAGGCGGCGGTCAGCTACGGCGTCCCACTGATCATGTGGGGGGAGAACTCCCAGCATGAGTACGGGGGGCCGGCATCAGCGGTAGGCAACGACACGCTTGACCGTTCGTGGCTCGAGGAGTTCGGTGGGCTGCTCGGTCTCCGGGTGGAGGACCTCGTGTCGACCTACGGGTTCACGCAACGCGAGGTTCGTCCCTACCGGTATCCGAGCGACGAGGAGCTCAGGCGTGTCGGGGTCACCGGGCTCTTCCTCGGGTACTTCGTGCCATGGGATGGTCAGGCGAATGCCGTCATCGCCCAGGCGAACGGGTTGGAGGTCTTCCCGTCAACAGTCGAGGGATCGCTCGTCGACTATGAGAACCTCGACAACCACCAGACTGGGATCCATGATTACTTCAAGTTCCTCAAGTTCGGGTTCGGCCGTGCGACCGACATCGCCTGCCTGCATATCCGACGGGGCCGACTGGCTCGCGAGGACGCGTTCGCCCTGATGCGCAGACTTGATGGGCGCTTCCCTTGGACGTACTTGGGGAAGCCACTCGATGAGATCCTTGAGCCGATCGACATGACGGTCGACGAATTCGTCGCTGTATGCGATCGTTTTACCAACCGGCGCATCTTCGCGTTCGAGGACGGGGTTCCCGTGAAGGATGCTACGGGTAGACCGGTCCTGAAGCAGCGAGTCGGCACTTGAAGAACTTTTTCCTCGTCGATTACGGCGCAGGCAACATCGGGTCACTCCTCAGGGGGCTGTCGGAGGCCGGCCATCCGGACGTTCGGGTCGTTCGTGACCCATCGGACGCTCAAGGCGCAAGAGGAATCATCGTCCCGGGCGTCGGTGCCTTCGCGAGCGGAATGGGACGACTGCACAGTGCGGGATGGGTGGAGGCGATCCGAGGGCATGCATCCACCGGGGGCTTCGTGCTCGGCATCTGCGCCGGGATGCAGTTCTTGGCCAGTCGCGGATCAGAGGGTGGTGACACGGAAGGCCTTGACCTCATCCCAGGCCGGGTTGCATCGCTCGAGTCACTGGGATGTCAACAGCGCCTTCCTCATGTCGGCTGGAACTCCGTTGACACGGATCTCCACCCATTATTCGATGGGATTCCATCGTCCACCGATTTCTACTTCTCCCATAGCTACACGTTCATCCCGGAGGATCCAGTCGCTGTGGCCGGACACTTCACGTATGGCGTGAGGGGCGCAGCAGCCGTCTCCGCGGGGAACGTGCATGGGATCCAGTTCCACCCCGAGAAGAGTTCGTTCGCTGGCATCCGCGTGCTCCGAAGCGCCATGCGACTGGCTGACGTGTGAAGGTCCGCATCATCCCCACGCTCCTCATGCGCGGTTCAGGGCTCGTTACGAGTGTGCAGTTCGGGAACTGGCGCCGAGTGGGGTCTCTCACGCAGGCCATCAACGTCTGCCGGTCACGTGACGTAGACGAACTCGTATTTCTTGACATCGACGCCTCTTCGAGCGGAGCCGGGCCTGACCTCTCATTGATTGCCGAAGTAGCCACAGGGCTCTCGGTCCCGTTGGCCGTGGGTGGTGGAATCTCCAGCGTGGTGGCCGCCGAATCCGTGCTTCGCGAAGGCGTCGAGAAGGTCGTCTTGAACACGGCTGTCCACGCTCGACCGTCCCTCGTTGAAGAGCTTGCCGCAGCCTTCGGATCGCAGAGCATCGTCGTCGCGATTGATGTACGGCGTGGAGCCGGGGGGGCTCCTTCCTGTTTCTCGCGCGGTGCTTCTGAGGCGACCGGATGGGACCCTGTCGATTGGGCGGTAGAGCTCGAGGCCCGAGGAGCTGGGGAGATCCTGCTGTCGGCCGTCGATCGGAATGGGCTGATGCAGGGGTACGACATCGACCTCCTCCAGACTGTGACTGCAGCCGTCGATATCCCAGTGATTGCATCTTGTGGCGCAGGAACGTACGAGCACCTTCGGGGTGCAGTCATCGAGGGCGGTGCATCTGCGGTCGCAGCCGCAAGCATGTTCCACTTCACCGAACTGACACCTGACGGGGCTCGGTGCCATCTCGCCGACGCTGGGGTAAACGTTCGCGCAACGTGGCGTCCTTAATCGCGCGCGGGCTCTCCTGTTGCCGTATTCCGTGACCGATTTCCCATGGCGAAAGCTTTGCACAACGACATGGATTTGATCACGGCCTCACGGGAGAATCGTTTTTCTCCACTGCGGCTCATCACAATGTGTTCTGGCTTGTGGGCCTTGTGCCACAACCGCTTTTCCGGTGCCTTTAAATTGAAGAGCGGTTCCTAGGTCTTTGCTGACGGGACGAAGCCACAGCCGCGCTGGTGAGTTCTTTCAGGATTCTCAGTACCTGCAGATCCTCCTCAGGCTGCTGTTCCTCCCCTGGGTCGACACCGGCGAACGGTTGACGCATGTCGCGCTCCGGAAGGAGGAATATCCGTCGGGGAAAAAAATCGTCGCGCCACTTGTCTTGTCACGTTATGCCCGTGCAAGCGCCTCCCCGCCCTCGAGCAGACTTTCAGCAGGAACTCAGCCCGGGGGTAGTGCACTCTGTTGGACACGGTCCATAATGCCGTCCACCATGAGGTCCGCGAATTCCTGCCACTGTGCACGCTCGGCACTGATGTCCGACGAGTTGTTGGCTCCAAAGAAGGTGTAGTTTTCCGTCCCAAGGAAGTTATCAAGCGCACTTCTGACGTCCTGAGGGCTCAGTCTAAGGAGATCATGCAATTCTTTCGGCCGTGCCTGAATTTGGCCCAGAGTCCTGACCGCTTGACAGTCTCCGTACCAGGCAGGTCTGCCCGTAATGGCTGGGCGACCCGCTTGGAGTGCCTCCCATGCTGCGGTGCCGTTGACCGTGGCAACAAGGAGTGCCCTCTGGACAAGCTCGGGCATGGAAATTGAGCTCGCTACTAGTTGGACGCCCTCCATGTCGCTGATGGCCTTGTAGAAGCCGACGGACCGGCACGCCACCTCTCCAAGCGCTGGGATTCCACGCGCAACTTGACGGGGGTGTTCTCGCACAAGAACTTCGATATCTGTCCGTCCTAGCGCGTTTAAGGCCTCTCGGATCTCTTTTACAAACAGGGATTGATCGGAGAAGGGCCCGCCTTGCGGCTCCGTAGTCGCCTCGGGCTGATAGTGGAGCGCAACGAGCACGAATTTAAGCAGGTCCGAAGGAAAGATTTCGGAGCGCCTGAGCAGTGCTACTGCTGCGCGCTTCTGCCTTCGGAGGCCGAAAAGCGCAACCAAGAGCTCTGTCCTGCTGAAAATGCTTTGGTTCTTCCTGTCCAGTGCCACCTTCTTGGCCCAGTTGAAGTTGAAGGCAGGGATTGTGAACCACGCGATTAACTTCACCCACCATGCAAAACGCGCATTTAGTGGCACATCTTGCATCAAAAGCTTCGAATCTTCAAGGAACTGTGATTTAAGATCGTCGATGCTGATTTTCTCGTCGCAGCTCGATTTGTCGACCCGGTCGACCCGAAGGAGTGTCGGTCGGTAGAAGTCGGTTCCTTCCTCGAGTCTAATGCGGTTGTTGACGAAGATGTTCTGAATGACACAGACGCGATGGCCCATGAGTTCAGCGCGCCGTGCAAACAGCACTTCCCAGGGGTAGTGAGGTGATCGCGCGTAGACGACAATCGCCCCTGGAGGAAACAAAGAAATGCGTCCACTAGCTAGCAGATCTAGATGCCTGAGGTAGGAGAGCATCTCGCGAATAGGTTTTGGGCTCACAAATACACGGTCAACAG
>JAQCER010000294.1 GCA_027618625.1 Verrucomicrobiota bacterium | reverse complement strand
GTTAGCTTTACTCGACAAATTGAAAACGACTTGTGGAAAGCAACGCATGGCAGGCCGCTGCCCAGGCGCGCAGGGTGGCATCATCATTGCCTTCTTCGGTCAGGCGCGATTCAGTTTTCCAGACAAAGCCGAGCAGCTCACTTCTCTCAGCGTCGTCAGGTCGCAGCCCAAGAATCTGCTCGAACATCCGGTCAATCCGCAATTCATTGCCGCCTGTGGTTGTGTCCGCGAGCAGTTGCTTTGCGGTCGCCTCCGCGGCGTTCATGACCATCTCGTCGTTCAACAGCCCTTGTGTCGCGGCGGTAGTGTTGGGCCGCGCTCCAGTGGTTGCGTGCGGATCTGCGAAATTGAAGACTTCGAACAACTCCGGCAAATCATTGCGAATCACCGGAAGGTAAACGCTGCGATTGGGAAAGTCCGTGCGCCTGCGAACTTCGTTTTTCCCGACCGCCGTCGCCTGATCACCCAGGTAAGAAACCGATGATGCCATCGGCGTAAGATCCAGCTGCCCTGCTGCCATCAGTATCGCATCGCGCAGAGCTTCAGGATCGAGCCGTCGACGGTGCGCCCGCCACAGCAAGCGATTGTCAGGGTCGAAGGCGTGTGCCGCTTCATTGTATTCGCTGCTCAGAGCAAACGTGCGGCTGAGAACGATCTCACGAATGAGCGCCTTCATCGACCATCCGGATGCAATGAGTTGACTGGCCAGATGGTCGAGCAATTCGGGATGACTCGGCAGCTCTCCGGTTCTGCCAAAATTGTCGACCGTGCGCACGATTCCCACTCCGATCAGGTGGTGCCAGACGCGATTCGCCAACACGCGCGCCGTCAGCCGACCTGCCCCGTGTTCGGCATCCGTCAGCCATTGTCCAAGCTCAAGTCGACCGCTCTTGCCGTCCTGAATCTTGATCTCATTGTTCGGGGTGATCACTTGCAGAAACCCGCGCGGCACTTCTTCACCCAACTGATCGAACTTCCCCGCGAGGCGAATCGACTCGTCAGCGGGAGTATCGACGTCGCTCGGGATCATCGCTCGTGGCGGAATCTTTGGAGCGTTAGCAATCGCGGCATCCAATTCTGCGACAAGTTTACCCTGCGCTGCGATGCGTTCCTCAGATGCGAGCGTCGCATCCCTTGCCCCTTCGGAAACGGATTCCGGATACTTCTCCAACAGTTCCTTTAATCCCTCATGATCGTCCTTCTTCAGGAGCTCGAGCGCGGACTTCGCACGTTCGGCATTCGTCCTGGCCTGGGGTAGTTCTCGCCAATAGCGTTCGTATTCGGTGTCCAGAAGATCGCCTTCCGACCCCAGTCCAACGAGGCGCTCCATCACACGCTGCTCACCGAGCATGTAGCGTTGCTCCATAATTTGTGTGGATGTTAGAATTCCAGCAAGGGCGTAGTAATCGGCAGTCGGGATGGGCTCAAATTTGTGATCGTGACATCTTGCACAGCCAAGGGTCAGTCCCAGCAATGAATGGCCGATGGTGTCGATCTGCTCATCGGCTACCTCCATCCGTTGATTGTTCGCATCGTTGCCGAGCAGCACCTTTGGCCCGAGCACCATGAACCCGGCGGCGATGCGCTGGCGGTCACGTTGCTCGATCGAATCAAAGGGCAACACGTCTCCTGCTATCTGCTCAAGCACGAAACGATCGAACGGAGCATTTGCATTTACCGCGTCGATCACCCAGTTGCGATAGCGCCAAGCCTCGCGGAAAAGGAAGTTCTCGTCCAGACCATTCGAGTCCGCATAGCGCGCCAGATCAAGCCAATGCCTGCCCCAGCGCTCGCCGAATTGCGGCGAATTGAGCAGTTGATTCACAATATTCTCCAGCGCCTCCGGTCGTTTATTTTCAACGAACGCCTGTGTCTGCGCAGCCGTCGGCGGCAAGCCGACGAGTTGAAAGTAAATCCGGCGAATCAAGTCCCTGCGGCCGGCGTCCGGCACCCATTTCAAGCCCTCCTGCTCAAGTCTGGCCACGATGAGATCATCGATTCGCGACTGCGATCCGTCCGCAACCGGCGCTCCGGACAGATCTGCAAAGGGCTGAAACGCCCAGTGACTCCTGCCTGCGACAGGATCCGAAGGCGGCACACCCGCAGCGGTGCTCGCGGACATGCCAACGGTCGCCAATGCAACCAGAGTCGTGAGCCACATTGTCCTAGAACCTGTTGAGCGAAATAAATGCATGAGCTGAACTAGGATAATCCGATGGGGCGCCCGCCACAATCGGATAATGATCGACAGCACCCTCACCGTTCGAGCGCAAGCAGTTCAAGAAGCGTGTCCCGGCACTCACCCAGCCCTTTGTAGCGCGCCATTTCGACTGGCATCGTCGCCAGCGCCCGGTATAGCCGCCGCTTGACGTCAGCATCTTGCATCACAGTCACGAGCGGCACGATTTGCAGTCGAATGCCGAACAGAATTCCTTTGGACACAGGAAGCGCCACGAGCGACTGCCATTCAATGCGGAGCCAGGCATCACCCGCTTCCACTGCACAGGGAAGGCGAGGCGGACTGAGCGCCGGATGCAGGTTGAGCTCGGACGTTGCCGCAAGTCCCCAGTTGGTGCGCTCCCATGAAGTGCCAGGTTTGATCCGACTGAGGAAACCATTGATTTGCCTGCCGAGATCCGCATTCAGCTCCGGCACAGGCGAGTGAATGGCATCCATCGATTTGCCCAACTTCTCCTGCAGACTCCAGTGCGAAGGAAAGCAGACACACCCGCCGAGCAATCGAGGCAATCCCGAGTCGGTAGACTTCATCAAGAGAAAGTCCGGCTCCCAGTGCGTGCCCAGAAGTCGGCATCGCATCAGCGGATCGCGTTCCTTTGAAATCCGGTCAAAGGTCTCCCCGTCGATGCCGCCAACGTCGTTCGCGAGATTCGTTGCTTCATCGAGCATCGACTCGGAACCAGCCGACATGGCGGCATAGCGACCCGGTTGCTCAGCAATCCAGCGCGATCGCTGTCCGAGCAGCTCAGCGCGGTCAATGGTCGCGCCATAGAACCCTGAAAGCGTCCCTTTGGAAAACCGCATCGAGTGCCGGAAGTCTTCGTCAGGAAGGAGAGAGGAAAGGTTCATCGAGAAAGTAGTTTGAGCTTTTGAGCTTTAGCTCAACATTCCCATCGCACAAGATCGAGCTAAAGCTCGAACTACTTTCCTGTGTTCAAACCGTTCCAGCCAGATCAGAACGTCAAAAGACATCGCGGCAACCTTCCCCATTGGCGGCAAGACGATGTCACCTATTTCGTCAATGGTCGCCTGGCAGATTCGATCCCAAAGGCAAAGTTACGACTGTGGGACGAGGAACGAACCGCGTGGCTCGCGCAGCACGGCTTTCGTTCAAAAGACGAGTTGGATTCCATTGGTGACGAAGAAAAACGCAGCGCTTTCCATGCACGATTCACCAAACAGTGGCACGACTGGCTGGATGCCGGATGGGGCGCATGCGTTCTGCGCGATGCTTCAATGCGACAGCACCTCATCGATCAATTTCTCGCATCCACGGAGGAAATGTGCGATCTTGATGTCTGGGTCATCATGCCCAATCACTTCCATGCATTGGTAACGCCTAAGCCAGGGATGCCCCTGGGAGATGCTATCCAAAAGTGGAAAGGCAGCAGCTCACGGGCGATCAACGTAGCACTGAATCGGAACGGAAAGCTCTGGCAAGCGGAGCCCTTCGATCACATCGTTCGCAGCGAGTCGCAGTGGCATCACTACCGGAATTACATCGCAAACAACCCGATCAAACCCAACCTGCCCGAAAGTGATTACGCCATCGGCATAGGCAAAGCAGCTTGGGCTTCAGCCCAGGAACTCCGAAACCAGTTGGAAAAGGAACGGAAAAAATCGAGCTAAAGTAGCTTGAGCTTCAACTCAATCCCATCGCACAAGATCGAGCTAAAGCTCGAACTACTTTCCGTTGATTCCGGTGCCGAAGCGGGTGACACGTCATCCATGGTATCTCGACTGATCCTGAGCATCGTCATTTCTTGTACTCCGCTGGCCCATGCTGAGGACGCATTTGAGCGTCGGCCGCTTATCTTTCCCAAAGACGGATTTGGGCTTTGCTACGGGCCGTATCGGGCGGGGCAACAACCGGAAGGCGCTGCGCCATCGCGTGAGCAACTGCGCGAAGATGTTCGAATCCTGAGCAAGCACTGCGAGATGATTCGCGTTTATGGGGCGGATCACTTTGCTGGCGATCTACTCGACATCATCAAGGAGGAGAATAGTTCACTGAAAGTGCTGCTGGGTGGATGGCTGAATCAGGAGGCGGTGTATGATCAGGAAGGGAAACTGGTAAAAACGCATGAGGGTGTCCATGAGAAGAATGCGATGGAATTGGCAACATTGATCGCGCTTGCCAATTCTCATCGCGAGTCGGTTGTTGCGGTTCTCGTTGGGAACGAAACCCAGGTGGAATGGAGCGGTCATCGCATGCATCCAAAGACGTTGATCGGCCACATTCGTGATGTCCGGGCGCAGGTGGCAGTGCCGGTGACCACAGGTGACGACTTTAACTTTTGGAACAAAGACCGCAGCCGGGAAGTCGCAGCGGAAGTCGACTTCATCACCATTCATCTCTACGCGTTGTGGAATGGTGCGATGATGGATGAGGCGTTGGATTGGACGAAAAGCGAGTATCAGGCGGCGCGGAATTTCCATCCGCAGATTCCAGTCGTTGTCGGAGAATGTGGATGGGCAACCAGCAAAGCGGATACCGGACTTCAAGGGCGTCTGATGAAAGAGAAGGCGGGGCCGGAGCAACAGGTGAAGTTTCTTGAGCAACTGTTTCCCTGGCTCAAGGCGGAACATGTTCCGGTGTTCTACTTCTCGGCATTCGATGAGCCGTGGAAAACTGGTGAAGATACCGCCGGAGCGGAAGGTCACTGGGGCCTGCTTAAGGAGGATCGAACTCCCAAGGCGGCTGCGGTGCGATTGTTAGAGCTGCGGTCTGAGTGAAAGCCAAGGAGGGGCGATCTCCGAATCTCCCTGTCATCGATGCGGCGAATCGGAGTCCGCCGATCCTTGGGAAGAGGGCAAGAGTCGAACTACGACAGTGATCGAATCGCGGCTGCGAGTTCTGCTGCCGAATCGGGATTCGTGATCCCTTCATCATCGGAGAAGTTATCTTGAAACGACGGCAGGCTGAAGGTGCCTCGGATGTCTGCTCCCATACGAGGGAAGATTGCCTTTGCAGTTTCGAAAACGGAAGCGCCGCCGCGGGCACCGGGTGAGGTGGCGAGCAGGAGCATGGGTTTGTTCGACCACAGGGCATACTCGACACGCGAAGTCCAGTCGTAGAGGTTCTTGAAAGCGGCGCTGTAGGATCCGTTGTGTTCGGCGAGCGAAACGACAATGGCGTCGTGGGCCCGGATCGCTTCGAGGAAGGCCTTTGCATCGGCAGGGACACCGTTTGCGGTTTCTTCGTCAGAGCTGTAGACTGGCAGGCTGTAATCTCGCAAGTCGAGGGC
>JAQCER010000293.1 GCA_027618625.1 Verrucomicrobiota bacterium | reverse complement strand
TCACCCACGCCTCGACCTTCGCGATGCGCGAGCCGTCGCCCTTCACGACTTCGTGATTCGGCCCGCCGTCCATGTAGAAAACGACCGCATCCGCGCCGTCGAAAATCTTCTCATCGGCCGGCCATCCGTTGAGGATGACATCGACATGCAACTCCGGCGCACCCTGTGCGAGACATTTTGCGAGCAGTTGCGTCCCCGCGTTGAACTCATGCATCCGCGGCGGGTGCGACGGCTTTCCCGCGACGATGACGAGCTTGGATTTTCCGTCCGCCGTTTTCGCGAGGGCGATCCCGGATGCGAGTTCCGGGATGGTCCAGAGGGTGCTGCGGTCTTTGTGTTTTTCGCGGAGGGCGCGGACTTCTTCGGCGGTGACGGCATCGGCTTTGTTGCCGAAGCTGGCGCGGATGTAGGTGAGGACATCGGCGGTTTTTTGGTCATCGAGTCCGCTGGGCGGCATGGGAATGGGGTTGCCGGTGCCGTAGGGTTCGCCTTTCAGGGTGATGGGTCCGGAGAGGCCGTGGAGGAGCATTTTGATGAGGGCTCCTTTGTCGCCCTTGACCCATTCGCTGCCGGCCAGGGGTGGATAAATTTTCGGCAATCCCAGGGCGTTGGCCTGGTGGCAGTTCATGCAGATGGAATCGTAAATGGGCTTGCCGGGATGCTCTGGTGGCGGGGCTGCGCCGCCAGTGAGGGTGACGAAATCACGCTGGGTGGCATTTCCAGCGAAGGTCAGTTTGTCCAGGTGCGGCTGCCACTGGGGTTTGAGGGCTCTGATGCTTTGGGTTAGGGAGTAGTCGATAAATTTATCCCCAGGCTGACCGGAGGCGATGGCGGGAATTTCCACGGCTTCCGGCCTGGCGACGTAGGTGGCGGCGACGATGGCTTCGAGGCGGACGCGGGCATCGGGATCGGCGGCGCGATCTTTCAAGAGGTCGACAGCATCGGGAATGCGGTCGGACCACATGCCCGCCATGCGCGTGGCATAGGCGCGGACGCGGGCGTCCTTGCTGGCGAGCAAGCGCTGGAGCAACTGAGGCCGCGCCGTTTCGTGAGCCTCGTAGATGCCAAGAGCCTGGCGGAGGAGGGATTCGTCGGTGGTCCTGGCGGTCCAGGCATCCAGGGCCTTGATCACGGCATGGGTGGGTTTCCAGAAGAGCAGACGTTGAGCTTGATAGCGCGTCCAGCGTTCGGGGGAACTGAGTTGCGCCAGCAGCGTCGTTTCATCCATCGCCGCGAGGTCCGGTTGCACCACGGGCGCGCGGCCTTTCGCGCTGATGCGCCAGATGCGGCCATGCTTCTTGTTGCGCTTCGGGTCGCGGTAGCTGGCCTGGTAATGGCCGATGATCGGGTTGTAAAAGTCGCACACGTAGATCGCGCCGTCGGGCCCCTGACTCACGTCCACGGGGCGGAAGGCGTTGTTCGACGAACTGAGCAACACGGGCAACTGCGTGGCTCGGAAGCCGGAGCCGTCGTCGAGGATGCGGTGCAGCTCCACTTCGCTCGCCATGAAGCCGGCGATGACGGCGCAACCCTGCGCGTCGTCGGGCAGGGCCTTTGAGCCGAGCAGGTCGATGGACATCGTCTTGCTGTGGCTATGAAACATCCCGCCCACGCCATGGTATTCGTCCGGAACGAAACCCGTCGCCGCGCGCACGAGGCCGGGCTGGCTGTAGTAGCCTTGGGAGCGGTCGGCGCCTTTGTGGAAGATGTTTCCCCAGTCATCTGTGACCACGCCCCAGCAGTTCGCCGCGGACTTGGCGCGATTGAAAAAACCCTCCAGCCGCAGTGTGCGCGGACGCAACCGCCAGACCGCGGCCCGATCAAGCCGCGCGATCCCCCACGGCGTTTCGACGTGCGAGTGGACGTGATACCCCTGCGAAAACCACAGCGAGCCGTCGTCGCCGTGGTTGATCGAGTTGATGAGCTGATGCGTGTCGCCGATGCCGAAACCGGAAAGCACCACGCGGCGCTGGTCGGCTTTGCCATCGTTGTCGGTATCGCGGAAGTGGAGCAGTTCGTCGTAGTCGCAGACAAACATGCCGCCGTCGCCCGGCTCCATGCCGTTCGTCATCGTCAGCCCGTCGGCGTAGCGCCACGTCTTGCTCGCCTTGCCGTCTTTCATCTCGGCCATGAGGACGAAATCGCGCGGCGGGGCGCCGACTTCGGGATGCGGGTAGCCCGGCGAACACGCCACCAGCAAGCGCCCGCGCTCGTCCCACGAAATCTGGATCGGCTTCACCACACCGTCCTTTTCCGATGCGACGAGCGTCACCTCGTAGCCATCGGCCACGGTGAAAGTTGCGAGCTGCTCCTCTGGCGTGAGCGCCGCTTCGTCCGCCGGCGGCGTGTCAGCGGGCGGAGCCGGCGGTGCCTTCCCGCCGTTCGCGATTGCCGCGATGCGGGCATCCGCCAGCACGAGCAGCGGACGATGCTGGGCAAGCGCACCGTGCAAATCCGGCTGTCCGCCCGCAGGTTTGCTGAACGGCCAACTGGTGAGGTCGCCGTAGGCGAAGGGCCAGTTGGCCGGCCGCCAGCATTGCGACCACAGGCGGTTCTTGGCGACGATCGCCGCAAGCAACTCCGGATGCCCGGAGGGCTTTCGGGCTGGCGACGGTACGAGCGAGTCGTAGATCAGATCCGCCATCAGCGACCTCCCGAGATCGGTCAGGTGAACGCCGTTGTCCGCGATTCGCTGGCTCCCGTCCGCGAGTCGCCCTGCGCTGCCGCGACCCTCAGCCCCTCCCGCATATTGAGCTTCGGCGAGATTCACGAACACCGCACCGCGCTGCGCAGCGATCGACTTCACCGCTTCCGCATAAGCGCGCACCTCGTCGTTGCGCACAGTGAGATCTGGCACGTCAGGGAAGGCCGGTTTTTCAAATCGCATCGGCGAGACCAGCACCATGCGCACGGTGCGGGCTGAAAATTCATCGAGCAGCCGATGATACGCAGCGACGAACTCCGGCAGCCTGGCCACGCCGTCGAGCGCCTCCATCTGCCCGAACTGCGCGATCACCACCGTCGGTCCGACCGCTTCGAGCTGCTGCCGCCATGTGCCGAAGTTCAGCTCGCGCTCCTGCAAATAAACGGTGTCCGCATCCACCGCCATCGAGCGAAAAACGGGCTTCTGTTTGGCGAACGCTTCCGTCAGGCTCGCCTCCAACTCGCCCGACTTCGCCTCGCGCACAAAGTTCGTCCCGCCCACGAATACCACCGTCTCCTGTTCTCCCAGCGTGAACTTTCCTTCTGGAAATGGCGTCGTCACCGGTGGGACAATCGCATCCGGTGCGAAGCGATTCAGCGGTGGGGCAGGCTTGTTGGGGATTTTGCCCTGCTCTGTTTTTGCACCGTTAGCGCCATCTTTCGGGAGTTCCTCTACCGTTAGCGAGCGAAACGAAATTTCCGATTTCGCGCCCGCGTGGATCTGCAGACCAATCAAGCCATCTGCTTCCATGCCTGCTTCCGTTTCAGTGAAGTCCACCGTCTGGGTTCCATTGAGTATCAGGCGAATGCGCGGGCCTTCGCAGCGGACTTCGTAGGTGTTCCAGTCGCCGGGTTTCTCCAGCTTGTCGACCAATGCCTTGTCTGCTGTAACCAGCACCCTGTTGCGGCGTGATTCATCGTAAAGCGATCCGGAATATCCTCCGCCAATGTCCGCCTGATAGCCGCGCATTTCATTCGGTGGATTCTTGACGCGCTGGCTGCGAAACTGCACTCCACCATTGATGAATCCCTCTGTGCCCACCAGTTTGTATTCCACCCGCAGGACAAAATTGCCGTAACTCTTTTGTGTGGTTAGAAATTCGTTTGCTGGATTTCCCTCCAGTGAACCGCCGACGATCACCCCATCGCGGACGCGCCAAACCCTGGCTGTTTCGCCCTCCCAGCCGTCGAGCGACTTACCATCGAAGAGGGAGATGGGCTCAGCCTGGGACAGCGATGTCAGAGCAAGGATAAACGGAATGCTGACGAGCTTCATACTGAGAGGTTTGAGTGCGATCCGCCGATTCTAGGCCCCGATGTCTTCGCGCGTCACGACGGTGCCTTTAGCCACCGCTTCACGCATCATCAGGCACGTAACCACTGCCGCGCGCCCCATGCTCGGGGGGGCAATGCTGGGAGAACGATCGCGCACCGATTTGGCAAAGGCTGCGAAGGCCAGGGCTGTGTTGTCCGCAGTTGCGCGAACACCCACTTTCTGCGGTTTTTTATTGCTGTCAGAACGGAAGGTCACCATGCCAGGATTGAAATCAATGCCACCCTGCGTGCCAACCAGTTGCGTGTATTCACGATCCAGTCCGCCGGGAGCGATCCAACTATGAAGGATATTAACGATCACTCCATTTTCGTACTCCAGCACCCCGCTGTAGTAGTCATGCACGTTGCGATCCGGCTGGTTTTCGCGGAACAGCGTATCGATCCCCATGCCCATGGCCCGTTTGGGCTGACACTGGTTGGCCCAGTTCATGACATCCCAGTTGTGCACCGCTTGCTCAAGCATCCAGTCGCCCGACCGTTCCTTCTTGCCGAACCAATCATAGAGCGGTCCCCAGGCGTTAGACCAGAGGATGCGGCCTTCGATGAGTTTACCGATGCCCCCGCTGTGAATGAGTTCCATAGATTCGATGAACTTCGGATCCGCACGGCGTTGGAACCCGATCTGCACAATCTGATTTTTAGCGGCCTCGGCGGCTTTCACAAACGCATCACACTCAGCCAGTGTAATGCACATGGGCTTCTCAGCGTAGAGATCTTTCCCGGCCTTGAGTGCATCTTGATAACAATCGGCATGCAAATCGACTGGCAAGGCGCTGGTGACAGCTTGTAAGTCTGGTTGCGCGAGCAGTTCCTTCCAATCGGCAGTGCCGAAAGGCCTGGGTTGTCCGGCTTCCACGACAGCTTCCTGAGCAGCAGTGACCCGTTCGGGTTTCAAGTCACAGATGGCCACGACGCGGACCCCAGGTGTGGCCAGCAACGCCCGCACATGTACGGCCCCTCGGTTGCCCACTCCGATGCACCCGACGTGGATCTCATTACTGGCAGCCCCAGCCCCATAGAGCGGTCGGGATACGGCAGCCCCGGCGATAAGTCCAGAGGTGGCCAGAAATTGGCGGCGATTGGTTGGATGGAATGTATGTTTCATAAAGTAAAATAATTGGCCGGCAGACGAAGACTATTGGTTCGGAAGGAAGACAGCGCGGCCCCAGGTCGTGCCGTCGAGGAAGAACGCCGGCGGATGCACTCCGGCCCTGGAACGGGCTTGCGGGTTCGACACATCGACGAGTTGCCCGCGGCAGATTCGCCCGTCGGCATCGCTCCAATGCACCGTCCACAACGCCCCCATGACGTCGCCGGCGCGCGGGGGATCGTTCTCGCAATGCAGCAGCCGCCACGGAATCGCATATTCCAGCGTGTAGCCGAGTCCATCCGCGTCCTTCTGGAACGTGCCTTTCCATCCCGCGGGGGTTGCGGCGGGAGATTCCAATTC
>JAQCER010000292.1 GCA_027618625.1 Verrucomicrobiota bacterium | reverse complement strand
CTTCATTTTTCCCGAATAGGGTCATTTTGAACCTCCTGGAAGGACGCCAAGGCGATCACCGAACGCCTGCACGAGGAAGCGAGACTCACGCGATTGGGAACTGAGAAATTCATGCTCGATGGTCGGCACACCGGCACTGGTGGCGGCAATCACATCACTCTGGGGGGCATTCGTCCATCGGACAGTCCCTTCCTGCGCCGCCCCGGATTGCTGCGCAGCCTGCTCACCTACTGGCAGCATCACCCTGGCCTGTCCTATCTGTTCTCAGGGTTGTTCATTGGCCCCACCAGCCAGGCGCCACGGGTCGACGAAGGTCGGGACGAGAAACTGTACGAGCTGGAAATTGCCTTTCAGCAACTCCCCGACGCCGTGGATTCCCCATGGATCGTCGATCGCGTCCTCCGAAATCTCCTCACCGATCTAACAGGCAATACCCACAGGTCTGAGTTCTGCATCGACAAACTTTACTCGCCCGACAGCACGTACGGGCGACTTGGTATTCTGGAGTTTCGCGGCTTCGAGATGCCTCCGCATCCGCGCATGGGCCTGGTGCAGGCACTCCTTTTGCGCAGCCTGATCGCCTGGTTCTGGGACAATCCTTACCACCACAAGCTGGTGCGTTGGGGAACGGAATTGCACGACCGCTTCATGCTGCCCTTTTTTGTGCGGAATGACTTGTGCTGCGTGACCGCAGATCTTCAGGATGCAGGCTTCCCCTTCCAGCTCGACTGGCTGGATCCCTTCCTGGAGTTTCGCTTTCCGCATTACGGAACCACGCAACACGCGGGGATCGAGATGGAACTCCGGTTTGCCATCGAGCCGTGGCATGTGCTCGGGGAAGAAAGCACCGCTCAGGGAACTGCCCGCTACGTCGACTCGTCAGTCGAACGCCTGCAACTCAAAGTTCGCGGCATGACAGAATCACGCCATGCAGTCATCTGCAATGGCCGAAGATTACCGCTGTTCCCTACAGGAACCAAAGGCGAATACGTGATTGGTGTTCGCTACAAGGCATGGGATCCGCACTCCGCATTGCACCCAACGATCGGCGTTCAAACGCCACTGGTTTTTGATCTGGTCGACACTTGGAACGGCCGCTCGGTGGGCGGATGCGTCTACCACATCTCCCATCCTGGTGGACGCGGCTATGAAACCGCTCCGGTGAACGCCTACGAAGCAGAAAGTCGGCGCGTGTCCCGATTCTGGCAAGACGGACATACGCCCAGAGAAGCCGCCGAAGCACAGCCCGAAGTGAACCACAACGGCGGGCGCTCCTTTCTCGAACTTGCGCCAAAGCCAGGTCGCTCCGTAGCCCCACCCGAGGAAATCAACGACGAGTTCCCAGTAACCTTCGATTTGCGCCACGATGGCAAGCTGATCACATCACGATTGAAACCTTTCGCCACCTGAGCAAGAAAGTGTATTGATACCGCAAATGGTGACAACTGAAGCCTCGCGAATGCCCATATGGCGCGATGCCTACGTGAATCTGGCGAAAACTGCCGGGCTCACGGCTGACGAAATGTTGCTGCCCGATGGCACTGTCCAGCCGCTGTGGTCGCCAGTGATCGAACATTTCGAATCCCTTGGGAAAAGCGACATCCGCGAACTCCGTCAGGCTGCGCTTCGCCTGATCCACGAGAACGGCATCACCTACAATGTCCATGGCGATCCCCGAGGCACTCAGCGCCCATGGGAACTGGATCCGGTACCTTTTGTCCTGGCTGCTGAAGACTGGGAGCGAATCCAATCCGGCCTCATCCAGCGCGCGAAACTGCTGAACCTTGTGCTCAATGACCTCTACGGTGCTCGCAGCCTGATCAACGAAGGACTACTTCCACCGGAACTCATTTATTCTCACAGCGAGTTTCTGCGCCCTTGCGCGGGTGTCGATGCAAGCCGCGAATTGATCCTGGGTTCTGCCGACATGGCACGCGGTCCTGACGGGAGAATCTGGATCGTCAACGATCGCACCCAGGCGCCGTCTGGCAGCGGCTATGCACTGGAGAACCGCGGCATCTCTACCCGGCTCTTCCCAGGCTTGTTCGGGCGCTGTAAGGTGCGACGTCTGGCCCCGTTTTTCCGTTCACTGATCAAAACGCTGAATGGCCTCTCACCTTCAAAAACGAACGATCCTCGCATCGTCATCCTGACGCCGGGGCCACTTGCTGAAACCTATTTCGAGCACGCATACCTGGCAGCCTACCTCGGAGTGACACTTGTCCAAGGCGACGATCTCACAGTAAGGGATCGCCGCGTCTGGCTGCGTTCTTTGGCCGGCCTTGAGCCGGTCGATGTCATCGTCAGGCGACTTGATTCAACTTTCTGCGACCCGCTCACCTTGCGATCTGACTCTTATCTCGGAGTACCAGGCCTGCTCGAGGCGGTGCGGGCGAAGAACGTGGCACTGGCAAATCCTCTAGGCAGCGGTGTCCTCGAAAATCCCGGACTCATGGCATTTTTGCCAAGGATCGCGCAGCACTTTCTTGGCGAGAGCCTTCTGCTCCCGTCATCCGCCACCTGGTGGTGCGGCCAGAAGAACGAGTGCCAATACGTGCTTGCGAACCTGAAGGATCTCGTGATCAAATCGATTGATCGATCGCCTGACCTCGGCACCATTTTCGCCGACCGCTTGTCCGCTGCGGAACTCCAGGCGCTTCGGGACAAAATCAAAGCCAATCCCGACACGTTTGTTGGCCAGGAACGCGTCACATTTTCGACGTTGCCCTGCCTCATCAAAGAGGAACTTCAGCCCCGCCACGCGATATTTCGCGGGACTTTCGCTGCAATTGGGAATGGCGAATTTGCCATCATGCCTGGGGGTCTCACCCGCGCGGCATCCGAATTGGGGAATTTCGATGTCACCGCCCGGGCAGGCGGCGTGGCAAAGGACACCTGGGTGCTTGGAGATGCGCCCGAGCCGTTCGCCAGCCTGTGGAGCGAAGAAGGCGACAGGCACCAGCTTGCCCCTGATGAGCGCAACCTGCCCAGTCGTTCCGGTGAGAACTTGTTCTGGGCAGGCCGCTATGCCGAGCGAACCGAAGGCACCGCCCGTGTGCTGCGCCGAACTTTGCAAAACTACTTCGATGGAATTTCCCGCAACGACGATGTGCAGGATCAACAACTGGACATCCTGATCATCGCCCTCCACAGAGTTACGGAAACGCTGCCGCTATCAAAAAGCGCCGAGCCAGGCACCAATGTTCCAGTGAATTACCCGGAAGACGAGTTGCTCTCCATGCTCATGGATCGCAATCGGATTGGCACGCTGAGCGCTACCTTGAAAAGCTTTATTAATGCCTGTTACGGTGTTCGGGATCTGTGGTCGCTCGACAGCTGGCGCGTGATCGACTCCATTGACGCCCAGTGGAAGTCCCTGCAGAAGTCGAAAGCAGTATTCCTGTTCAGCTTTCCCAACGAGCTGAACAGCCTGATCACTCAATTGATGGCGCTGACGGGACTCAACCTCGAAAGTATGACTCGGCAAGCTGGATGGTTGATGCTGGACACCGGTCGACGGCTTGAGCGAGGACTGCTGCTCATATCGCTTCTGCGATCCATGCTGCTGGAGAGGCGGGGCGAAAGTCACGACTACCTCACCATGGAAAACTTCCTCGCGGCGTCAGACAGCCTGGTGACCCACCAGCGCCGGTTCCGCTCCCAACCGAACGCGGAATCCGTGCTCTCCCTGATGCTGCTCGATGAAAACAACCCCCGCTCGCTGCTGTATCAAGTCGCCCGCATGCAGAACCATGCGGTACTTTTGCCAGGCAAGAAATCAACCGGCCCGCTGTGTGCGGAGGACAAGCTTCTGCTCAGGGCCAACACCCAGCTGAAACTTTGCGATGTGCGCGAACTGGCACAGGTCGATCCCGTATCAGGCAGGCGCGAACACCTGGACAAGCTCCTGAAGAACCTTGCGACCCTCCTCACTGGCGTCTCTGAAGGCATGACACTCACCTACTTCAGTCATGTTAAGAGCACTTCACTCCTGGGTTGAGTCCCGCCGCCGCCATGAAGACCTACAAGATTCGCCACAACACAACCTACCGGTACGACGGACTGGCGAGCATTTGCCACAATGAAGTCCGGCTGACGCCACTGACCATGCCCACTCAGCGTTGTGTCGCGACCGAGTTTGCGGTCACTCCGACTCCAGCGACGACCGATGAGTTCCGTGATTTCTTTGGCAATCTGGTCACCTCGTTTTCCATTCAGGAACCTCACGAAGAACTTGAGATCGAGTTCACTAGTATGGTCGAAGTCACTCCTCCACTCTGGCAGGGTGTGGCAGAAGATCCGATCGCCTGGGACTTTGCAGCCGAACAATTGCGATCGCAGACGGGCGCCAAGGCTGCCGACGTCCGTCAATTCGCCCTTGCCTCTCCGCTCATTGCCCCGGCCGCTGACTTGCGCGACTACGCGGCACCATCCTTTACGAAAGGCAGGCCGCTTTCCCAGGCGTCTCTGGACTTGATGCGCCGAATCCACGACGATTTCGAATTCGTCTCCGGCTTCACCACCATATCAACACCCCTTTCCGAGCTGCTCCAGCATCGCCGGGGCGTTTGTCAGGATTTTGCGCAACTGGCAATCGGTTGCCTGCGCAGCCTTGGCCTCCCTGCCCGGTATGTCAGTGGCTACATCGAAACCGTTCCACCGCCTGGACAGAAGCGTTTGATCGGTGCCGATGCCTCACATGCCTGGTTCTCGGTTTACCATCCTCGGGCAGGTTGGCAGGATTTCGATCCCACCAACAACAAGCAGCCCAGCGGACAGCATATCACACTCAGCTATGGGCGCGATTTTTCCGACATCTCACCGGTGAAAGGAGTGATGGTGGGCAGTGGCGGACACGAAATCGATGTCGCTGTCGATGTCATTCCAAGCACTGAATTCCAGTCCCAAACACAATTCCAACAGCAAAGTTAATGGAGTTGGCAAGCGATCTGCTTTGTTGAAAAACGAAGTTTGATCTTGCTCCCGACATGACATCACCGTTGACTACAAATCTAGGATCGCCCTTTCAAAACTCCCGACCTTACGCAGATGGAGATGGAGATGGAGATGGATTGTCGCTTACCATGGATTATTCATACTACGAGCCTGAAAATTTTTTTGATGAGATGTTTCAGGCAGATGGCACTGTCCGCGAACACTATAGCGGCTTTGCCCAGCGCTTCACCGAGCTGACCGTCGCTGAATTTGAAGCAAAGAGGCAGTCGGTTGATCTCGCATTTCTCAAACAGGGAGTGACGTTCACGGTCTACAGTGACGATGAAGGAACCGAGCGGATTTTCCCGTTCGATCTGATTCCCCGGATCATCCCGAACTCAGAATGGAAGAAAGTCACCAAGGGACTGGAACAGCGCATCAAAGCGCTCAACATGTTCCTGCAGGACGTCTATCACGACCAACGGATCCTTAAGGAAAAAGTCATTCCCAGGCACTACATCGATTCCGCAAAGTATTTTCGGCCGGAACTGGTCGGATTCGATGTCCCTCG
>JAQCER010000291.1 GCA_027618625.1 Verrucomicrobiota bacterium | reverse complement strand
AAAGTGACGCAGCTCTCGCACCAGACTATCGCCTCGGACGCCGTTGCCATTGCCACTTTGAACTCCGCGACTGGTATCGAGAGACCGGTAGTATTCCTGCTCGGCATCGACGCACTATTCGAAAGCGAAGGTGACCCGCGACTGGATCAGCGACAGCGGTCTGAGATGATCCGCGACCACACCAGAAAGGTCTACATGGCACTCACCAGGGCGGGTGAGAAACTGCTGATCAGCTATCGGCATGACCGCACACGAGCCTTACTCGAAGGGACCTCAGATGCGTGGCTTTCGGTCAATCTCGACTCGGATCGACTTTAAATACGCTTCTCCCGTGAAATCTCCAGGCATGGAATTGAACCTCAGTGAGTGAATGCATAAACCAGCCTCAGCAACGCCAGATCGCACCAAATCCTCGAATTTGTGCCGTGGAAGCGCCCGATGGTTGGTGCTACAGAGGATGATTCCACCGGGCTCGGCCACCTCAGCACACCGAGCGATCAACGAATGATAGTCCTTTTCGACCCTGAAAACCTTTCCCGACTTATTGCGTGAAAACGTTGGCGGATCACAGACAATGAAATGGTAACGCTCACCCTTACGCATTGCCATCTTCAGGAAATCGAAGGTATCCCAGGCAAAGAACTGATGCTCGGGTTCAGCGTCACTAGTGGAAGGATTGAGCGCAAAGTTCCGCTTCCCCCAGTCGAGATAATTCCGCGATAAATCGACGCTGGCGGTGACTGCCCCAGCACACCCTGCCACCACCGAAAACGCACAGGTGTAGGCGAACAAATTCAGAACCCGATGGCCCGCATGACACGCCTGATGAAGCCAGGCGCGATTATCACGTTGATCGAGGAAAATCCCCTGCGAATACCCTGCTGCAAAATCAATTGAGTAGGAAATTCGGTTCTCGACTGCAGTAATCCTTGATTCCGTCGATCCGGTAATCCACTTGGGCGCATCTCGCTGCGAATCTTCGTTCGTCAGTTCCTTCCACCACACCGCGCGGCATCCGGATGGTAGGCGCATTCGTAGGGGATCCGGGAAGGGAGCGTCGCGCGTCTGCACCAGCCAATGGCCAGCAAAAACGTCAATGAACAGTCCAGGCACACCATCGCCTTCGCCATCGATCAGGCGATAAGTGTTCGTGTCACCCGAGGCAATCGATGGTAGGGCCGCCCGCTTTCGCGCTGCCTGCACAAGGATTTGCTCAAAAGCAGTCTGTTGCATTTCGGCACCGTAACCTTAGATTGGCGCGTTACCAAATTTTCACTCGTTACGATCAATATACAAATGGATAGGATTACCGGGAAATTGGACGCAGCGGTCAGCGACGGAAAACTCCTCGAATCGAGCCGCGAGAACATTGCAGCCCTTCTCGGCGGCAGTTCCGATCCAGTCTGCCACGCCAGTGTCGAGGAGCTGGTCGAGGCAGGCGAATGGTCTGAGTTGAACGACCGCTTCTTCAAGCGTCTGGCGTTCGGCACCAGCGGATTGCGTGGTCGCACCATTGGTCGGATCATCACCAAGGCAGAAATGGGAGTGCCGCAAGCACAGGAACGCCCCGAATTCCCCTGCACGGGCACGAACGCCATGAACTTCTTTAATTTGTCGCGAGCCACGGTTGGTTTTGTGACCTATCTGAGGGAATGGCTCGGCAGACAGGGAATCAAGGAGAAGCCGCACCTGATCTTTTGCCACGACACTCGTTACTTCCGCCGCGACTTTGCCGAATTCTGCGCTGGGATCTGCACCGATCTCGGTTGCGATGTTTCCCTCTGGGAGAGCCATCGTCCGACGCCTGAGCTTTCGTTCGCGATCCGGAAACTCAAGGCGCACGGCGGTGTCATGTTGACCGCCAGTCACAATCCTCCCCACGACAATGGCTACAAAGTCTACTTCCGCGATGGAGCAGGCATCGATGGCGAAACTGCCACGGGGATTCTCAATATCGTCAATTCACTGACCTCCGACCAATACACTGCCGTTCCGGAATCTGAGCGCGGCCAGTTGCATACGCTGGGCGAAGAGATCGACAACGCCGACGCGATTGAAGGACTTGTTGCTGGAGCCGACCATTCTTGAAAAAGGGGCTTCGCTCAAAATCATCTTTTCAGCCCTGCATGGTACGGGCGGCGTGTTCTGCCCTTCCTTGCTGCGTGATCTCGGATTCCAATGCCAGACCGTGCCGGAGCAGGACGAGCCAGATGGCCGCTTTCCTACAGTGGAGTCGCCCAATCCGGAGAATGCTTCGGCACTGAAAATGGGCATGGATCTTGCCGAGAAGGAGGGCGCGGACATCGTGATCGCCACCGATCCCGATTGCGATCGCATGGGAGTCGCGGTTCGCAACCGGGCAGGCAAGCTGGTGCTGATCACCGGCAACCAGATCGGCTCGTTGATGGCCTGGTATCGCATTGACACCTTTTTCAAGCAAGGTGTCATCACCGACGCTAATCGCGACCACGCGGTGCTGCTGAAGACATTCGTCACGACGGACCTGCAAAATGCCATTGCCGACGCTTACGGCATTCGCTGCACCGACACGTTGACCGGATTCAAATACATCGGCCAGAAGTTGCTGAAGTATGAGCAGGCGCTGCGCAGGGAAATTCAGGAAAACTACAGTGATCTGACGGAGCAGGAAATTCGTGATGTGCATCTGACACAAGGCAGCTTCTTCGTATTCGGAGGTGAGGAAAGCTACGGCTATCTCGGTTCCGAGTTTGTGCGCGACAAGGATGCAAACGGGGCGGTGATCATGTTCGCCGAGCTGGCGGCGTATGCAAAATCTCGCGACCTCACCCTCGTGGAATTGCTCGACGAAGTGTATGCCCGCTTCGGCTACTTCCTCGAAGTGAACAAGTCGCTCGAATTCGCAGGCGCGGAAGGCGCGACAAAGATTCAGAGGCTCGTTTCCTCATATGCGTTGCATCCTCCAACGGAAGCGGATGGTGCAAGTGTTAGGTCAGTGCGCAACTTTTCCTCCGATGACATTTACGATGCAGAGGGTGACCTGCTCCCGAAGGAAAACATGATGTTCTTCTATCTTGCTGACGGTCGCACGTTCGCATGTCGCCCATCCGGCACCGAGCCGAAGATGAAGTATTACCTTTTCGGCAATCGACGCCCTCAGGTTGATCCTTTCAATGCCGAGCAGTTGGCCGACGCGAAGGAGCAGGTTGACAAGGGACTGGATAAGCTGTGGGAATGGGTTCGGGCCGACATTGATGCCCGACTGAATGCCTGATCCTCCAACCACACAGAAGTCAAAAGCATACGGGAAGCACCGGCCCTGGATCCTGCGTGCGCTGCAGGCGGCGGTCGTTTGGCCCTCTCAGTTCTGGCAACCTCTGTTGATCAGTGCCCTCTGCGGGGGCGCGCTTGCTTTGGCCTATCCGCGCTGGAACCTCGGCTGGCTGGTGTGGGTCGCCCTGGCACCGATGATAGTGGCTCTGTGGTTTCTGATGCCAGACTCAGGCTGGAGACGCGCGGCTCAGGCGGCCCTGTGCGGATGGGTCGGCGGATGCGCGTTCTATCTGATCAATCTGTCGTGGATCACGGAAGTCTCTGGCATCGGCTGGCTAGCCGTCTGCCTTTACCTGGCGTTGTATTTTGCGGTTTGGGCAGCCGTGGTTGCGTGCATCGGTCGACCGAATTTTGCATCGCTTCAAAAGGACACTGCACAGACATCATGGGCCGCGCGCATCTTCGCATCCTCGCTTGACAGCCTGCGGGTAGCATTCTTGAGCGCCGCGACATGGACGGCGCTGGAGTGGATCCGCGGCTGGATGTTCACGGGCTTCGGCTGGAACGGGCTCGGAGTCGCCCTGCATGACAACCTCGTCCTGATCCAGATTGCCGATATCGTCGGTGTGACCGGCATCTCGTTCTTCGTCATGCTGGCAATCAGCACCATCGCCACGACTGCCGTGCGGTTGTTCTTCGAAGTGCGCCATGCGCGGATTCGGCCCCACGCGGATTTCTTTGTTATCGTTGCCGTTTACATGAGCCTGTTCTTCTATGGCACGCGTAAGATTGACGCACATGCTCCAACTGCTGCTGGCGAAGAGGGCAGTCATCAGAGGCTGAATTGCCTCGTTATTCAGCCAAACATCGCTCAGGAAATCAAGTGGGAGGAACTCTACGCGCCGGACATTCTGAATAAGTTGTATGACGCCACCGAGGCAGGAAGCAATGAGAAGACAGCACTGGTAATCTGGCCGGAAACTGCCCTGCCCTATGTACTGAGCTCCCGCACGACCGAAGACTATCTCAACGATGTGTTAGGGCTGGGAAATTTTGCCCTCGCTCTCGGCGTCAACGATGTTCAAGGGGATGACGAATTTTACAACGCGATGGCAGTCCTGAAAGGCAACTACTCCAGCGTGCGCGTTTACCGAAAGATGCATCTCGTTCCCTTCGGTGAATACATCCCGCTGCGTCGTGAGTTCCCGCCATTCGAGTGGATCGCAGGCAGTGATGTCACTGGTGATTTCAATCGAGGCACGGACGCGCTCCCCTTGCCGCTTCCCGGGAGCAAATCCTCCTCACCGATCGAAATCATCCCACTGATTTGCTTCGAAGACACCGTCGGCGACCTCGCGCGAAAGTTCGTTTCGCCCAATGCACAACTCATGGTGATTGTCACCAACAATGGCTGGTTCAACGACAGCGCCAACTCGGTTCAGCACGTCGCCAATGCGAAGTTTCGCTGCATCGAACTGAGACGCCCGATGCTGCGCTCAGCGAACACGGGTGTCACCTGCCACATCGAACCAACCGGCCGCATTGCCGCCCAGATTGATCCCGGCCCATCCGTTGATTTCACTTTGCCAGCAGATTTTCTCGTTGCCGAGGTCGACGTAGCGCCTCAACCGCAACCAACGTTTTACGCGAAGAATGGCGATCTTTTCAGCAAAGTGATGGCCGGAATCGCAGGTGTTTGGATATTGATTAGCTTGATCAGGCAGACGAAACGCTAGACTGCAGGGCACTTTCGCACATTGGCACATTCGATTTGTGGCATTTACTCCAGCACCGCATCGTAGATGATTGGTTTCAGAGCATTTTCAAACTCGGTTTCATAGGGCATCTTTTGCCTTAGCAGGATGACAAGCAGACCGTGCTCGGGCGAAATCCAGAAATGGGTGCCTGCAGCACCGCTCCACCCACACTCACCCACCGGAGCCCCCGGGTCCGTACCCCAGTGCTCGGCGACGCGAACCGACATTCCGAGTCCAAATCCCAATCCGGGCAACGGATACAGGACACCCACCGGAAATGCGTATTCCGGCAGTGCATTCGACGTCATCAGGTCCACCGATTCAGCTTTTAAAAGCCGACCAGTGGGTGCCATTCCTTCATCGAGAAGCATCTGGCCAAACCTGAAATAATCAGCGGCAGTCGAAACCAGCCCACTGGCTCCGGCCAGGCGCTCGGGAGTCTGTCGATAGCTGCTGGTCTCTGCCGTATCTGCAACCATCAGAGTTCCGTCCGGCCTGG
>JAQCER010000290.1 GCA_027618625.1 Verrucomicrobiota bacterium | reverse complement strand
AAAATGCCACCATCGTTTCGAAGGTGCCGAGTGCCTCTTGTTTAAAAAGCATCTCTTCCTGGCAAACTCCGAGATAGTAGGTCGATTCACCTGCTCGCAGTGAGTGGGACGCCAGCTCGTTAGCGACTTTTTGAAAAACTGGGAGGGCCTGTTCATGCTTGAGATCGGCAACCAGACGACGGCCGATCGCATAGTGCGCTTCAGCGGAAAGGAAAGGATCGCCCGTTTCTGTCAACTTGATCAAAGCCTGGATCGACTTCTCAGCATCTGCTTCAAGAATCGCCGCATCCAATTCAGGGACGAGTTGCCGCAAAGCTTTACCGACCGCTTGCGCATCCGGCGCCGATTGCAGTTGTTCGATTGCCGCTGTCCGTGTTTCTGAGGGGATGCTATCTTTGCTTTGATAGGCTTTCGCAAAGTCAGCCACAAAGTCATCGATGGACCCCGCGTATCCTGCTGCGGGTAGACTGCCCCAGAGAACGAGTGCCCCGAGTGAGGAGAGGAGTGAGAATGGACGTTTCCTTTTCATGGTTGATTCGGCTGAAGAGACTATCCGGGAAGTCGTCCCACGCCGCAAGATGTAATCCCTTGCGGATTCAATCTGGCAACTTTGACAATCAGCGTATGGATTATTCTTTAACGTGTTTAATGTGAGTGGATTATGAGATTTCCACTGAGATCATTTCTTTTTTGCCGCCTTCTTGAGAACGTTCTTGAGAGTCTTCGCGAAGGCCTCAGGCGAGGTTCCGCCGATTGCTTGGTCGAGCGTTTCGCCATCTTTCGAGAGAAACTGAATGTGGGGAATGCCCGCCACTTTGAATTTGCTCGCCACTTCGGCATTGGCAGGAATGTCCGTGTCGAGATACGCCCAGATGAACTTGTCGTGGTACGATTTCACGGCATCGCTGGGGTAGACATTTTTTTTGTTTGCCTGGCACGGTGGGCACCACGTCGCAGAGAATACGACAAGCATCGGTTTGCCGGACTTCTTGGCAGCTGCCATAGCGGCGGGGTAGTCGGTGACAAACTTTGGGCTGCCCTCGGGGAAGTCCTTTGCTTGGGCAGTGATAGTGAACGTGAACGCTGCGGAGATCATCGCGGCGCTGACAAATGTGAGGAAACGTGGAGTCATGGTTTTATCGGACTAAATTCAGGAACGGATTGAATGGATTCGAAGGTCAGATGGTTGAAGCAGCGAATTTATTCATAAATTTTATGGTTTCAAGTTGGGTATGGCCAATTGGCCAATTGGGTCCGATAAGGGGGGTAAAGTCTGCCCAATGACAAACTGGCTCGGGAATTCTAGTCGCCAGAGTCAGCGCGGTGTGTTTCACTTGCGCCGATGAGCGAGGAACAAGCTTTGTCCTGTCCGGTAGACGGCAATCCGATGGCGCGTCAGCAACATGGGGAGGTCGGGGAGTATCATGCCTGCAAAGAATGCCGCGGGTTGTGGATTCCGCGGACGTATCTGATAGCGTTGAAGCGTCGGGCCGCTCAGGAATGGAAGCGGCAGGATGCGCTGACGCCAGTTCCGGTTCGTACGCATTCGATACCGTTGAACTGTCCAGAGTGTGCTTCGGCTCTCGTTCCGCGAGTGCATGAGATGGTGCCAATTGATGTCTGCGCCCAGTGCCGTGCGGTGTGGCTGGATGGCGATGAGATTTTGCATCTGGGTAAGGGGACTGCGATGCAGGAGATTCGGGAAAAGAAGAAGCTGGAGACAGTAGAAGCTACCGATCGGGGCTGGTCTGAACTCTCCCGTGTCTCCGATCTTAGTCTGACGAGCGAGGTGCTCGGGTACCTCGGCTGGGCGTTGTTCTCGATTTTCGACTGATCTTCCTTGGTGAGCGTTTCTACTGGCGATGTCGCCATGATGAAGCTTGAGAACACGCGTTTTCCTTCAGGGGACAAGCATCGAGTTAGGGTGCACAGTATTCGGTGACGACTTCGCGCTTGCAACCGTGGCTGTCCGCGGTGAACTACTCAGCAATGCGCGCACGCCTGACTAAAGAATTTACCTTTGAAGCTGCCCAGACGCTACCCAATGCGCCTGAGGGGCATAAGTGTCGTCTCATGCATGGGCACAGCTTTAAGCTTGAGATTTCTGTGGAAGGGGAGGTGGATGAACATGTGGGATGGGTCTATGATCATGCGCAGATATCCAAGGCGATGCGCCCGCTGCTGGAGTTGTTGGACCATTCTTACCTGAACGAAATCGAAGGTCTTGAAAACCCGACGATCGAGTTCATGGCCGCATGGTTCTGGAGCAAGCTGGAGCCCGATTGCCCGGGTCTCTGCGAAATCGTCATTCACGAAACGCCGACGGCACGTTGCACATTTCGTGGATTTGGCGGTGCGTGATTCGCTTGGTCAATTGCGATCGGTGAGGCGGTAGGCGAGTGATCCGACCCATTCGCGGAGTAAGAATTCCCATTGCCACAGCGCCCACGCGTCCGGGACAAGGCTGCGAAAGCTGGAGAAGATGGGGCCACCGCTATCACCACGCAGATCGGTAGGGTAGGGAATGATGGCGATACCGACTTTTGCAAAGCATGCCTGAGCACGGCGCATGTGAACCGATGAGGTGATCAAGAGGGCGGTCTGTTGCCGTTCATCAGGGCTCAGCAGATCCCAAGTGAACATGGCGTTTTCGTGGGTGTTGCGGGATTTTGCCTCCACCAGGATATCTGTTTCGGGGATGCCAAGGTCAGTGAGGAATTTCTTCGCCAGCGGGGCTTCTGAAACTCCATCGTCAAAGAATGCTCCCGTGCCACCGGTGAGCACGATCTTGTTGATCCTCCCCGTTTTATAGAGCCGCAGACCTTCCGACAATCGGTTGGGATCTGAGCCGAGCACCAGTTTCTCCGGCGTGCTGTCGTGAGAGTTTGAATAGCCGCCGAGGATGATTCCCAATGGGTATGATTCCTTTAGCTCGGAAGGCTGCACGGGCGGAATCTCCCAGGCGCGCAATGCGACTTGCAGCAGCATCGGATTGGTGAATGCGATGGCAGTAAGGATGGCGAATCCAGCGAGTTTCTTGCTCAAGTTTGGCCGCTTCGATCGGAACAGAAGTGCCGCGATGGATAGAATCGCGATCCAGATCAGTGGATTTAGAAACAGGGAAGCAATCTTCGAGAGAGCAAAAAACATCGTGTGCGATCAATACCTACTTCCTTCGGTTCCAATAGATGTTTAAGTTTTTGGTGTTGCGTCCAGCGGCAATGATATCGGGCTTGCCGTCGCCGTTGATGTCGGCAATTTTAACGTCTTCGCAAGCCATTGTATTGTCATCGATCAGATGCTGGGTCCATGGGGCGCCTGCAGACTGCGGCGGAGCGTAAAGGCGGATTCCTACACGCCCAGAGGCATCCGTACCGCGCCAGCCTGCGATGATCTGGCGCTGTCCCGTTCCCAGCAAGTCTGCGATTGCCAGTGCGTGGCCTTCATTCAATGATTCATCCAATACCAGAGGGATGGCATTGCCGAGCGCCACGGTGACTTTGTTGCCATGGAATGGGTGAATCCCGGCAGTGATGTCGCCGTTTCGTCGAACTTCGCCGAATCCTTCATCGAACCCCTGAAATGTGCGGTTCCATTTGGATTCTGACCATGCAAGGGTGACGATTCCCTCGCGACCTGCGATCACCAATTGATCGGCCCCGCCTTTCGGATCGATGATGAGATCAAAGTTGTGCGTCATGTGCATGCTGTCGTCGAGAACGGTGGTCTTCCACTGCGCGGCGTCCTCAGGCTTTTCGGGGACATGATAGGCCGTCACTTTGACTCCGTGTTCGCCCTTGCCCCCCCGGTTGTCGATCCCGTGCAACGGGAGCACGACGAGACTGAACTTCCCCTTGCCATCTCTCACCCAGTGCATGCGATGGGTCGTGGGGTCATGGGGCAACTTCACGGGCGTCCATGGCTGCGTGACATCCTCCGGTGCGGTTAGGTAGTGCACAGACCCGGATTCATCGCGGTTACTCGTCTCACCCGGATTCCAGTTGGCCCCGGCGGCGATCTCGACTTTGCCGTCTCCATCAATGTCCCGTGCAGCAATACACACGTTGTCCTTCAGTGACAATCTGGTGGCAACAATGTGGCGTTGCCAATCGGGATTGCGGTACCAAACAATCTCCTTCTGATCCGCGAGAAGAATGTCATCCTTGCCGTCGCCATCGACGTCTCCGATGGCAAGGCCGTAGCCGATCTGGATGTCGTCAATCTTCTCGACGAACGCGATCGCCTTCGCCACGGCGTCCTCGCCAGACGCCAGCGGGCACCATTGGGACCATTGGGAAATCACGATGGCAAAAAAGGTGATTCTGGAAGCGAGCGTTAGTGGGGGGGGATTCATTGCTGAACCCTTGCAGAAATCAGGTTTGTCGCCAAGTCGAAGTCTATGGCAGAGCTGAACGGAAAATGCAGAGTTGAACAAAAAAGTTTTTTCGGTGAATAACTTGTGAAGAAGGGCTGAATAGCGTCGGTTATTCACCGGGCGACGCATCGATTTCGGCGCGGAATGCATGGGTTCTTCGGCCTTTGATGGCGGGTTATTCACAGTCGGAGCCAGTTGTTCACACTCCGATCGGAGATGAGAAAACGGTTTACGTTGCGGGCGGAATTCTGCCAGTCTCGGTTCGTCGCCAGCAATGGTCATGCATCCGATGTCTGATCTTTGAGGGCAATTCGCTGAAGCTACGGCATCAGTGCTACTACCTGCACAATGAACACCCTCCTTCTTCCGTGCCTCAGGAAGATGGAGGGTTTCTCACTTTGAGTTTCAATCGATCGCAGGATCCTCTCAATCGGTGGAGGGGCTAAGAAAACCTAACGAAACAAGAAACGCGTCTGCTGCGTCGACTGTCGCAGAGTAGAGCTCGTCATTCACATTTAGATTGAAAAAGCTGTGCGGCGCGCCACCGAATTCGACCAGTTCGCACCGGTTCTTCTTGCGGTTCATTTTTTTTGCAAATTTCTGAGATCCTGACAAAGGCACCAAACTATCGGCGCCGCCGTGAAATAGCAGCATCGGAGGGAGGCCGGTGCGGATGGCCTTCAGCGGGTTTGCTTTCTTTGCGCTGGAACTGTCTGAGAATGCGTCAAGGCCAAATCCCCTTTTTGAGATGTCGAGCACCGGAGAGAAAAGGATCAGCACGTTCGGAGCGCATGATGTTTCGCAGCAATCATTCGGGTCATCAAAGTCTGTGCCGCACATTGCCGCGCTCGCGGCAGCGTGGGCTCCACATGCTCCGCCTGAGGCCACAATCTTTGATTCATCGATGCCTAGATGCGGACCATTCAGCCGAGCCCAACGAATGGCCGAGCGCGCATCTGCCATCGCCTCAAGAGGCGCCATACCGTTGACGGATCCCATGCGATATTCTGCGAGAATGCATACCGCGCCTCGGGATGCGTAGAATATTGCCTGGGGAGCGAACTGGGTGATGTTCCCGTTATCCCATTTGCTGCTGTGGAAAAATACTATGCCCGTTCGCCGATCGCCTGGATTCCAGTCATCGGGGATGAACACGTAAGCACCCAATTCTAC
>JAQCER010000289.1 GCA_027618625.1 Verrucomicrobiota bacterium | reverse complement strand
CGGATCTGCGTTATACCCTGCGTTATACCCGAACAGGCGCGAAGCGGCGACAGCTTCCCGGGGATATGCTGGCTCCAATGACCACTGCCCGCCTACCGAACCGTCGCCTGATTCTGCTCACATGCTTGTGCCAAATGGCGGGAACCATTCTGGCACCGCCTGCCTCGGGACAGGCCGCTGTAAACTTTCAGATTGTTGGCTCGCGATTGGTCGGCACCGACGAAGTTGCAATCTCGGTGGATGTCCCGTCGCCAGACATGACCTACTTGTTGGAATTCTCGGCTGATCCGGAGTCGGAGGAATGGCGACCTGTGTATGGCTCGCTGAGGGAAGCCAGCGAGGCAAATGGTCGGCTGGTGTTCCGATCGCGCACGGCAGCAACTCACAGCGGATACTACCGCATCGCTGAGTGGCCAGGGGGTTGGCACTCGGTTGTGCTCAACGAAGTGATGTCTAACAATGCGACTACACTGGCTGACGAGGACGGCGAGTTCGGTGACTGGGTGGAACTCCACAACCGTGGTGCAGTCGACGCGGATCTATCGGGCTTCGGTTTGTCCGACCGTATGGCATCACCTTTGCAGTGGACTTTTTCAGGAAAGATCATTCCAGCTGGCGGCTATCTCGTCGTTTTCCTTTCGGGCAAGGACAGGGCTGGCAGCGCAGCCACAAGCCCACACACGAATTTCCGATTGAGCAACGGCCGCGAGCCAATCGTTTTGAGCAACCCCGCAGGAATCGTGATCGATCGCATTTCTCCCGGGCCACTGGCGAGCAATGACTCTCTCGGCCGCAATGTCGACAGTCCTCTTGCGTGGCACGCGTTCGATGGGACACCGCTGGCGACTCCTGGTGCGCCTAACATCCCCACCAACGGCAGCCTTCCTGCTCCCTATGTGCAGCCTCCTGTCTATGCAGTTGCCGCAGGGTTCTACGATGCTCCGGTCAAAACTGCACTGGAATCCTCGCATCCTGGTGACCTGGTCTACTACACGCTCGACGGCTCAGAGCCGAAGGCAGCGACCAGTGCCATCGCGGCTGGCCCGCTGCTGCTGGATCGCACCTCACTTCTCCGAGCGATTTCGATCGGTGCCGATGGCAGTCAAAGCGAATCAGCCACCGCCACCTATTTCATTGGCGTCGATCATACATTGCCGGTGATTTCGATAGCCGCAGAACCGGGGGAGTTCGAGTTCCGCAATGGCGCGCTCTACGGTTTTGGCAACAGCCTGTTCTCCCGCACTGGACGCATCATCGGGACCTTTCCGTGGTCGAATTCGAATGCCTGGAAGGATCGTGAGATCGATGCCAATATTGAAATGTACGAGGATGACAAGTCCGAGGCCTTCAACGAGGTGCTGGGGCTGAAGATCTTTGGCGGCTACGGATCCCGCGGGTATGCGCAGAAATCGTTCGCTGTTTTCGCCCGAGCGCGGCGCGGCACCGGACGCATCCAACATCAGTTGTTTCCCGATAAGGAGATCACTTCGTTCGAGAGCTTCGTGCTTCGCAACTCCGGGAACGACAACCAGAGCACCCACCTCACGGTGCCACGATCTGAGATTCGCGCATTCGGCACACCAGCATCGTATGGCAGCTACTTCGTGAACAGCAATTTCACCCTGTTCAGGGACGCGATGCTCACCAGCCTTTCCAGAGACATCGGGCTCGATACCCAAGGCTACCGCCCAACTGTCGTTTATATCAACGGCGACTATTGGGGGATCTACAACATTCGTGAAAAGCTCAGCGAGCACTACGTCGAGTCCAATCATGGAGTGCCCGAAAACCAGGTAGACATGATCGAGGGCTACGGTTCAGCGAACGCCGGCAGCGCCAGTGAATACACCAAGATGCGCAACTACATCAGTGGCCGCAACATGAGCGATCCTGCGAACTACCAATTCGTGGAGGATAACTACCTGCACATCGACAATTTTATCGACTACCACCTGTCGGTGATCTTCTTCCAGAATTTCGACATCGGCAATATCAAGTGCTGGCGACCGAAGATCGCTGGAGGGAAGTTTCGATGGATCGTTTACGATCAGGACTACGGTTTCAACTTGTGGAAACCAGAGGTCTACCTCCCGGCGATGAAACGGGACTTTTCCGACTACGAGAATATGTTCGATTTCTATACCAATTCAGCAGGTGCTGGCACTGGCTGGCCAAATGAGGGAGGACGCACGGTGCTGCTGCGCAAGATGCTCGACAATGACGGGTTCAGAGCCCGCTTCATCCTTCGTTGCGCAGACTTGCTGAACAGTACCTTTTCGAGCGACTATGTGACGACCCGCATCGATACAATGGCGGCGCCCATTCGGGACGAGATCCCTGACCATCTTGCGCGCTGGAGCTGGGCTGGAATTCAGCAGCGTGGCTTCGACCATCCTTACAAAGAAGAAGACGCCCCGCTCACCCAAGAGCTTTGGGAAACTCACGTGCAAGGGATGCGTGACTACGCAGCTGAGCGTCCAGGCAAACTGCGCAGCGACCTAATCAGCCACTTCAAGCTTGAGAAGGGCAGCGGTGACCTCAGGGTCTCCGTGGATCCCGCTGGTTCGGGAGCAGTTCTGGTCAATACGATAGCGGTAACCGGAACCGTAGCTGTTCCCTGGAGCGGTGCCTATTTCGAGGACTTCCCGCCCGCACTCAGTCCGCTGCCCAAGCCCGGGTGGGTGCTCAGTTCGTGGACTGGAGACGTCGCGGACAATGATGGCGCCACCGTTGCCGCCATCTCGACAGGAGGCATCGCTAGTGTCACAGCAACCTTCCAACCTGCCATCGTTGATCCGGCAAATGCCGCGGTAAAGATCAGCGAGATTCACTATCACCCAGCGGACAGACAATTTGGAGGAGAGTGGCTCGAAATTTGGAACAGTGGTGACGCACCGATCGATATCAGCGGCTGGAAAATCTACGATCAGTCAGACGACAACGTTTTCCCCGTACCCGCAGCAACCACCCTTCCTGCGGGTGGGAAGCTGGTGCTTGCTGCGGATCTGGAAGCCTTCTCGATCGCGTATTCCGATGTCAGCAATGTCACAGGGGAATTCGATTTTCGACTTGGAAACAGTGGCGACACAGTGCGCCTAGTGGATGCTGCCGGGGCGATCGTCGAGACGGTTACCTATGATGACAAAGCACCCTGGCCAACTACCCCAGACGGCGGCGGATACAGCCTTTCCCGCGTGCTTCCTGTGACGGCTGCTGAGAATCCTGCAAGCTGGACGGCCTCTACTCAACTCGGTGGAGGTCCGGGAAAGTGACGAGCAACGCCAACGCCACCTGGGGCTTTTGCACACAAGGAAATCACGAGTTCTTGCCCACACGGCGCTCGTCGGCTATTTCTTGCAAATTCAGAGAACTTGCCATGAACGAACCCGCTACTCCAATGACCACTCCCAGCACTGTTTCCAGACGCCAATTCTTATCCGCCGGAGCGGCTACTGCTGTCGCACTTCCAGCAACGGTTGTATTCGGCGACGATGAGGTTAAAACGTCAGACGCCAACGAGAAGTCTGGCATCGTCGTCCCGCAGTCTGCAAATCGAATTCTTCTGTCTCCGAAACTCGGTATGATCCCCGATAATCTGGACGGGCGCCCTCTGTCCCTGACCGATCGCTTGAGCATGGCGGGAGATGCTGGGTTCGATGGAGTGGATTTCGATCAGGCTGGTGCCCATACATTGGAAGAGGCCCGCGAAGCCGTGAAGAAATCGGGAGTGTTCGTTCACAACGCAATCAATCACGCCCACTGGAATCAAAGACTCACCAGCGCGAATCCTGAAGAGCGTGCCACCAGCGCCAAAAACATTGCCCACTGCATCCGGCTGTCGCATGCCGCTGGAGGAAACGGCGTGCTCATTGTCCTCGGGAAAGGCGACGATGGTCCCGCCGAGGAAATCGAGGAACGTTGCCGGGCAGAAGTGAAATCGTTGTTGCCATTGGCAGCATCGCTCGGTCAGCCGATCTTGTTTGAGAACGTCTGGAACAAGATGTTCTACGATCACGATGCGCCGCCGGAACAGACCCCTGACAAATTCATCAAATTTGTCGACAGCTTCAACAGCCCGTGGGTTGGCATGTATTTTGATATTGGAAACCACTGGAAGTATGGGCAACCGGGCGACTGGCTTCGCGCTTTCGGCCGCCGCACCGTAAAGCTGGACGTCAAGGGATTCAGCCGCAAAGACGATAACTTCACGGACATTGTGGAGGGCGACCTTCCCTGGGCAGACGTGCGAAAGGCCCTCGACGAGACCAACTTTACAGGCTGGGCCACTGCGGAAGTAGGTGGAGGCGACCTTGCCAGACTCACCAAAGTCCGCGAACAAATGCAGAAAGCATTTGGCATCTAACCATCATTAAAAACCCCGTTCAAACAGCTCTAGAATTCATGAAATTGCATTCCTTTCAAAATCTCATCACTCTTCCTCTTACCCTCGCTCTGTATTGTATGACAGCAAACGCCCAGGGTGCCGCGAGCATCTCGAAAAAACCTTTCGGCAACACAAAAGACGGCAAGGCCGTTGAAATCTATACGCTGAAGAATGCCAGTGGTCTCAGTGCCGATATCATGACCTATGGCGGGACTGTGGTTTCGCTCAACGTTCCGGACAAGTCTGGCCAGATGGCTGATGTCGTCCTCGGCTTTGACACCCTCGCCGAGTATGAAGAGAAGAGCCCTTACTTTGGCTGTATTACCGGTCGCTATGCAAACCGAATCGCCAAAGGCAAGTTCACTCTTGAAGGAGAGGAATACACGCTCGCAGTAAACAACGATGTCAACCATCTGCACGGAGGACTGAAGGGGTTCGACAAGCAAGTTTGGAAAGCATCTACCAAAGAATCTTCGCAAGGCCCATCGGTGACGTTCAAACACACCAGCCCGGACGGTGACGAAGGTTATCCTGGTGCCCTCAGCATGGAGGTGACCTACACTCTGACAAAAGACAATGCACTGCAGGTTGACTACAAGGCGACGACCGATAAAGCCACGGTCATCAATCTGACCAATCATTCCTACTTTAACCTGGGAGGCAACGGGAACGGAACCATTCTCGATCACAACCTCACCCTGTTCGCTGACAAATTCACACCCACCGATGCCACAGCAATTCCGATCGGCGAACTCGCATCCGTCGAGGGAACACCTTTCGATTTCCGCAAAGCGACACCAATCGGCCAGCGCATTGATGCCGCTGATACCCAGATCAAGTACGGCTTGGGCTACGACCACAACTTCGTCGTCAACGGCAAGCCCGGCACTCTGCGTCCTGCAGCCGTCGTCCATGATCCGAAGTCGGGCAGAGTAATGGAGATCAGCACGACCGAACCAGGTGTTCAATTTTACACCGGTAATTTCCTCAACGGCCTCTCCGGTAAGGGTGGGAAAACTTATGAAAAGCGCGGAGCACTCTGCCTTGAGACGCAGCACTTCCCCGACTCCCCCAACCAGAAAGCGTTTCCTTCGGTTGTACTCCGCCCGGGTGCCACTTATACTCACACCACCGTCCACAAATTTTCGGCACGGTGAAGGGAACCTT
>JAQCER010000288.1 GCA_027618625.1 Verrucomicrobiota bacterium | reverse complement strand
AAGGAGACAGTATGCCGTTTTGGCGTTACGATCCAGAAAACGTCACGACCGACCGTTCGATTCAACCAATTGATCCCATACGGCGGAGCGCATATGTTGGGGGAAAGGTTGCGCTTCCGAAAAGATCGGATGGTCCTGCGGCTTCAGATGACTTTGAGGCATCGGAAGCGGTTGCCGCATATAAACATCAACAGCAAACACCCGGCAAACGCAAATTGGCTGTTCGGGCAGAGCAAATTATGAGCGCACCTGTTGTAAGTATCAAACCTGATACACATTTACACGAGGTGCGTCGAATGGTGAGGGAACGCCGGTTTCGTCATATTCCGGTGGTTGCAAGCGGTGGTGGGATTTGCGGGATTGTTTCCGACCGAGATCTTTTTGCGCTGGCAATTATGGATGACGCAGAAGAAAAGCTCGAACCGAGTGTTGTGGCAGATATTATGACCCAGAAGGTTCTCACGGCCACGCCAGATACAAATATTCGTGAAATTGCACGGGTCTTGATTGAAGAGCGCATCGGGTGTATGCCCATAGTAGATGAAGACAAGCAGGTCATTGGTATGATTACAAGAAGCGATATTTTGCGGGCATTGATCAAGCACGCACCACTTGATCTTTGGATTTGATTAACTGAAGTTGCCCCGTTTGGGTGGACGGTTTTGGGCTTGGGCATCAAGCCCGCGATCGCTGTCTTTCTTCACTGGCCGCATCCTTCATGTAGCGGACCGCAAGGCAGAGCGACTCTCGGGTGCGGGTCAGGACTGATCCTATCTCTTCCCTTCTGCCGCAGAATCGGGCATACGCATCGGGCCGATGTAGGACGTGGCCGCGACGATATCGTCGTACCACCAGGTCTGATTGGGCCGAACGCTGCTGGAGTGCGCCACAATGATGATGTGATTTGGCTTGAGTTCATCCACCGAGCGAAAGCGGAGGTTGGGAAAATCGCCCGCGAGCTTCCCATCAATCCACAAGCCAACGCGCCCGTCACGCTCCCCCGGCGTGTTGGCCTTCAGCATCAGCTCGTAACAGTACCAGCGGCCGCGCTCCACACTCACATGGGGCCGGGGGACGAAGTTCTCCGCAAACAGCCACTTGTTCTCTTCCGGCATCACGTCCCCGGTGGGATAGAACAGGTCACCCCATATACGGCCCTGATCCATATGGTAGCAGTAGATGTTGATGTTGCCCGGAGGAGGAGTCGTCGAGTCCTGCCGGGGAGGCAGCGTGTCCACCAATGCCTCGAAGTGATTGCTCCCATCCGGAACAACGCCCGTGGCACTTCCCTTCGCCAGGGTGATCCCCGGAGCGCCCGCCAGAATCAGCATGCCGGTGTGGTGGCAGCCCGGATACTCCGGGTGGTACTTCATGTAGTAGCGCAGAAAGAGCGTGTCAAATCCCGGCTTGAACTTCTTGACCGCGTTGTGGCTACCCACCTTCTCAAAGGTCACCTCCGCAGCCTTGCGGCCGCTGTGGACGTGCTCCGGCTCCGTTGTGATACGGACCGTGTTGGCGCAACTGTCCCAGCGATTTCCCTTCTGGTCCTTGCCCAACGCAGCCATTACATCGTCTTCGATCTCTTCGAAGCCGTCGGCGAACACTACTGCGGGATCGTTCTGGATTCCCACGTCCCCCGGGTAGTCCGCCGCGATACCGTTGCCCTCAGGAAGTTGTTCCGGCATGGTTTCTCCCCCAATTGTGTCGCATCCGACATTTCAATGAAGGATGCAATGATAGGAGTTTCTTATCCGCCCAGGGTCCATACCTCACGCCCGGTCTTAAGAACCTTCTTGTGGATCTTTACGTCCTCCGCGCCCTCCGCTTCGGCAATGGAGAGAAGCTCCGCAACGTCTTCGGGGCTTCCGTCACAGAACCCAAAAGGACGAGGATTATTGGGCTGATTGAGTTGAACCTTGAACTCGCCGCGATCCCAGCGTGTCTGCGTGGAATTGTCGTAAGGATAAATCATTGGGTTCACGTATTCCTTAATCAAAAAGATGGACCAGTCCGATGAATTGCATAGAGATACTACCTGTTAACGGATTTGCCGCTGACAGACAAATACCGACGCGGAAACCAGGGAGATCCCGCGTCAGTCCCCTAACATCACGCCCGTCGAGCGATACGGAGCGTGCAGATCTCGAATGGCTTGACCGGAATCTGAAGGATATCCGCCTCGGCAGAAATCGCTTCGCCCTTCTCCTCGAGCAAATCGGATTGCCAGGCATGCCTGAGTCCATCCACCCGCAACGTAGCCGTCGTCGGAAGTCCAACCGATTCGTAGAATCGAATAATGACTTCGCCCTCGGCCTCATCCTCAGGGGGTTTGACCGCCGAGAGGACGCACGAACCAGGAGACAGGTCCAGCAGAGACGCGGATTCCGTGAGAACGCTGGACGGAAAACGGGCGAGAAGGGGGTCGTTTACCTCCTGAGCGCTCCGCAAGACCGGGCTTTCGGCAAGAGATCCCGCATAGGGCACAATTGCGAACGGGTAGGTGTGGTGACCGTGCTGCGACGAGGTTTCGTCCGGCACAAGCTTGACCCAGGGCGTGGCGGGCGCACGGAAGAGCGTGGCGTAAATGCGGCCCCCGAGGACTTCGCCCCCCATGGTGCCGGTATTGACAAGAGCGACACCGTGCCGACTGTCTTGAATGGCGACGAACCGATGGGCCGGCCACTCCCCATTGGCCCTGTCGCGGATCCCATACGGCGTGCGGTTGACAACGCCGAAAGGAATCTCGTAGGCACCCCGTGCGCTGTCAATATTGGTAGGCAGACGCAAACGGATGCGACTGGCCTCGCCGACCCAGTCGATCTGGACACAGACGTCCAGACGTGGCTTGCCGTTCAAAAGCGTCAACTCAATTTTCCACTCGAGCCGACTCTCGGAGCCCGCCCATGAAAGAGGGGCACACACGCCACGCATTGTCAGGCTCTGCCCCAGCGGCGTGACCACCGGCTCATGCACGGTCACACCCGACCATTCGAGAGGCCATTCCCCACCCTTCGGAGCATCGACCTGGTAGATGCCTGTGTCCTGCTGCACAACCAGCAGAGCGCCACAGTTGGTTGCCACCTCTTCGCCGGTCGCCAACAGCACGATGTTCTGGATTCCCAGATCCGAAGCACACGCCACACGAATGAACTCATTCTCGATCACCGCCGATTCCACCACAGCCGGCGCAGACGCAGACACCTGCTCCGGTCCGCGCTCCAGGACAACCGCCTGCCTTCCCACCGCAGGGACTTCGGCCAGGATGCGGACGGCGCTGCCTCTAACCTCGAACGCGAGTTCCGCGTCCTCGGAGCGCACTGCGTTGATTCCACTCCAGCCCGTTGGCAAAGCGATCGTCGCCACATCATGCCGTTCCCACGGCAGACCATTGGCCAGGACAACGGCGCAGGTGTCGTCAGTCGGTGTGACCGTCGTCGTACCCAGGGTCCGCGTCAGCACAGATTCAGCCACCTCCTGCGTATCGGCCAGCCATCCCGCGACCTCGGCACGGACCGCATGCGGGAAAGACCCGCTGTATACATCGTGGCTTTGGATGTGGGCCATCGTCCACCAGGCATCATCGAGCTGTTTTTTAAAGCCCGTAACACCGGTCAGCACCGCCCACTTCTCGGCTTCGAGCAAGAGCGTTTCCAACTTCCTGTTCTCCATACGAACAAAGGGGCGCAGGCCGTAACATCCGGTAAAAGCCGGGCTCATGTCAGCATCCAGAACCGGCCAGTCCTTCCCAAATGCTTCGACAGCCATGAAGAAGGAATGCAAACTGGAGTAGCCCCAGGTCCCGTCCTCCGAGTGTTCGTTCTTTGCCTCAATCTGATGACGACTGCGATGCAGAGGAACCTGTTCATTCTCGTCATACACAAGTACCAGCAAGGGCCCGTCTTCCACGGGCGCCGAGGCAGCGTTGTCGAAGAGCTGGTCGACATTCTCGTGGCGTCCATTCGCCTGGAGCATGTGGACGCGCTGTACCCGCCGATTCGGCGTATGACCGTCGGGGCCGGCCATCAGGAGCGTGCTCCCATCGAGGCCCTGGCAGTAGAAGATCTCGTCTGGTACACAACCACCCAGTCGATTCGCGAACATGTAGGGGATCCCAAACTGCTGGTAAATCTGCGGCGTCTGTGCGCTAAGGCCAAACGTGTCAATCAAATCACCCACGACAGCACGGCCGCCCAGATGCTCCTTCACCCAGGACCGGCCCAGCAAGTGATTGCGCACGTAGCTCTCACCGTTCACTCCGTTCGTGTCCAGCGACGAAGCCATGCCACCGGCCACTTCCACGCGTCCGTCTTCTACGTACGTACGCAGCTTGCCAATCAAGTCGGGACGCCGCTGGGCCAGGGCCCGATAATGAGCGAACTGTTCGATGACGTAGGTGAAGTCTGCGTCCTGTTCCAGGCAGTCGAGCAGCCGCACGACCGCCTTCTCCTGGCACTCCGCATAGTGTTTACTGTCCCACAGCCAGGCGAGGTCGATATGCGTCAGCCCGACGACATGGCAATGCTTCTTTGCGATCAATTGTTGAATTCCCTGGTTTGCTCTTGTTCCACTCATTCAGGTTCACTCCTCTATTCTTGGATAATCTTCCGGTAGGATTCCGGGTCAGTCCTCAAGATATGTGACAAGGAGTCCATTTTCAAAGTCGCGGACAGCAGGCGAATCCTCACAGCCCGTAGAGAAATCAAAGCCCGGCACGCTTGGAACTCGGACAACCCAGACTTTGATATAGGGAAGTACTCTCGCAGTTCTCTTCTTGCGTCGGAAAACCATTATTTCAGTGCACAATGCAAGGCTCACCAGCGGTGCGAAGCGCCGTCTGGTGCAGCCGGTGTTAGGCCATTCATCAGTGTGCAAGTTCGGCCGGATGAAGGCTCAAGTATTCACGAACTTCCAACTGCATCCGGTCGATTTCTGCAATGTGTCCAGAGGCGGCTGCATGGTAGTTTGCAGGATTGGTCTCTGAGGCTCGCAGTACGGAAACTTGCTTTTGAAACTTGGCAATTCGATCCAGCGTTACTTTGAGTTCGCGGTCATTGCTTATCATGCTCACACTCCTGAAATCTCGACGATCCCACGGAAGGTACCGTCGCGTTTGATCTGCCAGTCTTCGATCGCGGATTCCTCTCCCCCAATTGCTGCAAGACGGCGAATCCAGAAGACGCTGCATCCGAAGTGGGCTTGCGCGGGAGCGTGTTCAAACAATAGGCGAGTTTCAAGGTCAAGGCGGGTGAAGTCGAATCCATCATCCATAATCAAGAACACATCCACATCATTCGGCTCGATCTTGCTGGTGATAAACGAGCCAAATACAACGAACCGCGCAAGGTGTCCGGTGCGCACCGCTATTTCATGAACGCGACGCAGCCGCAAAGCCAAGAGCTTACGGCGATCTGAAACTGTTCCAAAGCGGCCAACTACTTCTGTAAGCGTTGCCAGGTGAACTCCGACTGGAAGGTCACCGGACTCTGTAATTGAAGGTAGCGGCATGGTCTATCCTGTTTACATAACCCTGGGGTAACCGGCGCCGCGTTCAG
>JAQCER010000287.1 GCA_027618625.1 Verrucomicrobiota bacterium | reverse complement strand
TCTTTTGCAAGTCGCAGTAGATCGCTCATGAATAATCCACGTTAATCCAACTACGCTAACAGGCCCACAATACTCCTGATAGCCGCAACAAGGGGGGGTGGAACCACGAGTGTGGTTCTGACCCCCTTTCTTTCTGCGGTGAATTTCTCTTTGTCATCTGCCCGCGCTTGAGATTCAGTAGTAGGTGAGGCTGCGTCCAGACGATCAATGAATTCAGACGATATTTCTCCAGAAGAAACCGCACCACCGGCAGACTACGTCGCCCGCGCCAGAAGGGTGATCGAACTTGAGATCGCCGAACTCCAGCGTCTCGTCGATCGCGTCGGGGAGTCTTTTCGGCAGGCCGTTCAGGCGCTGCAGTCCGCACTCCAGAATCGCAGTAAGATTGTCATCTTGGGCGTGGGAAAATCCGGCAATATCGGAGCGAAGATCGCAGCTACTTTTAACAGCACTGGCGCGACCGCAGTGGTGCTGAATTCGCAGGACGCCCTTCATGGTGATCTGGGCGTGGTGAACGATGGCGATGTAGCAATCGTCTTGAGCCATAGCGGTGAAACCGATGAGATCACCAGCATCCTGCCTCATCTGCGAAGTCTGAATCTAACACTGATCGCCGTCACCGGGCGACCGGAATCGATGCTTGCACGGCACAGTGATATTGTTCTGGATGTGAACGTAGAGCGGGAAGCCTGTCCGCTGAATCTTGCTCCTACATCGAGCAGCACAGTGATGCTGGTTCTGGGGGATGCGCTGGCAATGGTATTGCTGGAAGCACGGGGATTCAAAGCGTCCGATTTCGCCCGACTGCATCCCGGTGGGTCACTTGGGAGAAGTCTGCTGCTGAAGGTTGCGCAAATCATGCGGGGAGACGGTGTCATCGCCAAGGTGGGGTTGCAGACGTCCGTCGCCGATGCCCTGAGCGGAATGATCGCGGTACGTGGCGGGGCTGCTGTGGTAGTTGATGATGTGACGGGCAGGGTCGCTGGAATCTTTACCCAGGGCGACTTCGTCCGGTCGTTTGCGAAGAATTCGGGGATTGGTGAAGATCCCGTGTGCAACCATATGACGGCCAATCCGATCACGATCTCGTCGGATCGGCTGGCGGTAGAGGTGATCAAGCTTTTTAACGAGCACCGGATCGATGACCTGATCGTGATCGATGAAGGCGGGCGGCCCGTGGGAATGGTAGATACGCAGGATCTCAGCAGAGTGAGACTGGTCTAACCTGATGTGTAAATTACAATGGAGCAACTCTCCTATCATGACCACATCCTCACAATCCACTTTTGAATCCGGAATGCTGCTGGGCGATCGACTGCCAGGGCAATCGCCAGATGAACTCGTTCACGTAGGGGAGCGGAAAGTCGATGCCCTGCATATCGAATTGATCGCTTACGATTCCGAAAGATTTGATCGCTGCCCGGTAACGAACCCATCCACAGTGCCTGCATTGCTGCGGGACATTCCAGAGGGGATGACGCGCTGGCTTCGCGTGACGGGCTTGCACGAGGTGGAGATGATCGATCAGCTGTCAGACGCCCTCGGTATTCATCCACTGGCGCGACAGGACGTCCTGAACACGCATCACAGGCCGAAGGTAGAGCAATTCGAGGACTTCCTCTTTGTAACAGTGAAGGTCATCGGCGATCCCCAAACCTACATCGACGGTGAGATCGGCACCGAGCAGTTGTCGGTTTTTCTCATGGCAGGGCGGCTGCTGGTGACGTTTCATGAGTCACACTCCGCGCACTTCGATCCGGTAATGGAGCGACTGTTACAGGGCAATCAGCGCATTCGACAACAGGGTGCCGAATACCTTGCCTGGGCGGTGTTGGACGTGGCGGTAGATCACTATTTTCCTGTAATCGACTGGCTGGAAGATCGCATGGATCTTCTCGAGGAAAAACTCTTTGACGGAACCGAGAAAGTTGAGGCGCATGATGTCTTTATCTGCAGACGGCAGGCAACCACTCTGAGCCACATCGTGCGCCCGCTGAGGGATGTGTCTGTCAGGATGGTGCGGATCGACTCGCCCCTTCTCACAAAAACCACCGAACCGTTCTTTCGCGATCTCGCGGATCATGGCGGGCACCTGGCCGCCGCTGTCGAATCGCTCAGGGAGGCAAGCATCAGTCTCCGTGATTTTCACTCCATCGCACTGAGTAACCAACTGAACGAAGTGATGCGTTTCCTCGCATGTTTTTCCGCTCTATTTCTGCCGTTGACCTTTCTTGCCGGAATCTACGGAATGAATTTCGAATTGATGCCGGAGCTGAAACAGCCATGGGCCTATCCCGCGCTCTGGTGTGTCTTCCTAGCCATCAGCGCCGGGATGTTCTTTTTCTTCCGCAAGAAACGCTGGGTTTAAGGGTTGAATCGAACGCGTTTTTTTGAGTTTACCTTCTCGCGTTTCTACTGGCATAGTCTGCTGCCTATGAACGAAATACAGAATCAGTTGCGCTTTTCCGGTGAACTCGCGATGCAGCGAATCCTCTGGGGGAGCGCAACATGGCTGTCCGCCCTTTTGACAGCGGCGGCTCAAGATGAAACGGTCGCTCCCGCTCCCAAGCCCGTTGTCGGTGTCGCAGAAACCACCTCGCTGCTTGAGGTGTATAATCAAGGCGGGTGGATGATGCACATTCTGTTGCTCTGTTCCATCGCCACCATCGCAGTGATGCTGTATTGCTTCCTGCAGATCACGCAAAAGAAGATGTGCCCAGCCGGAATCAACGACACGCTGCTGCGCAATATGCAATCCCGCGATGTATCGAATGCCTATGCCCTCTGCGAGGAAAACCCCAACCAGAGTGGTGTCGTCAGCATTGCTGAAAGTGAACTTCGAGCGCGATCGGGCGAACAAGGAATCGATGGATCAGGCTGCCGCCGATGCGCTGGATCACGAGGAAGTCCGGCAGATGTTGTGGATCAACTATCTCAACGTGTTCGCCACGGTTGCGCCCATGATCGGTCTGCTGGGTACCGTTACCGGCATGATGACCAGCTTCAACGATTTGAAAGGCGGTGCTATGGAAGTGAAGGATTTCTCTGGAGGGATTGGCGAGGCGATGGCCACCACGGCAGGCGGCTTGATCGTTGGCATCCCGGCGATGTTCTTCTACTTCTTTTTCCGCAACAAGCTGACGGGGATCATGACCGAAGTTCAAAAACGCGTGACACGTCTGATCGATGTCCTTTCCGGAGAAGTCCAGTTGGCTGATACTGCACCCTCGAAAGAGACACTGGCATCCTGACACTTTCCCAGCTCCATGCAACGAGCCCGTCGCCGCCCCGAAGATGAAGTCACATTTCAGCTGACTCCGATGATCGATATGACGTTTTTGCTGCTAATCTTCTTCATGGTTACGGCACGCCTGACGGATCAAAAGGTCAGCGTTCCTCTCGAGCTTCCTCAGGCGAAGAATGCGGTGGATCCCGATACCCAGGACAATCGCGAGATCATCAATATCGATGCCGACGGCCGCTACTACATTGGTGATCAGACTGCCACGGACGGGGAGTTGAAGGCCTACCTGCTGGAGCGCTTCAAGACCAGTCCGCCACTGCGGATCTACGTTCGCGCGGATCGCAACGCACGCTCGGAGCAGACCAAAAAACTGGTGCGAATGGCCACCGAAGCCGGCGCCACCCACGTGATCGTTGGAACGCTCAACCGCTAACCGATTGATTGATCTGATCTGATGGCAGTACGCAGAAGCAAGCGAAAGCACCAGGCTGTGGAGATGCAGATGGGGCCCATGATCGACCTGGTGTTCCAGCTGCTGGTGTTCTTCATGGTGACGTCAAAGCCAATCGACCCCGAGAGCGACATCAGCCTCGGCTTGCCGGGAACGGTGGCGCAGACGGAAGCAGTCGAATTACCCGACGAACAGCGAATCGAAATCCTGGCGGACGGGCGAATCGTGCTCAACGAGCTCGAGCTGGCGGCCGCCAATGACGTTCCCATGCCGCGGGTCGTTGCCACCCTGTCCCGGTTGAAGGAATCTGCTGACTTGAACCAGGCCGAAGCCCTGGTCACCATTGATGCCCACAATGATGTGCCGCATCAGCGAGTAGTCGATGTTTTCGATGCTTGTGCCAAAGCTGGAATCGCCGGCATGACCTTTGCTGGAGCCGAACCCAAATCCTGATCCTGAAAACCTTGCCAAAAAAGAAACATAGCAAAGCAGCAACTGCAGCAGCCACGGATCCGCAGGCAGTCCGCCGAAGGCGAATGGTCGGCTCCATCATCATCGGCAGTATCATCGCCCATGGGGTATTGCTCGCGATCTTTGGTGTATGGATCGTTGCCAAACATTTCCAGGAGCCGGAGGCAACATTTGACGTGGTGCAGAAAATCACCATCCCCGTGCAGACGCCAGAACACAAAATGAACATGGCGCAGCACGAAGCCATGGCACCCAAGCCCACCTTTACGGACAAGCTTGTATCGACGCGGCCTGCCGAGATCACTCTTCCAGATCTGCCTGAGGTGGACATGGATCAAATGCTGCCCCTTGATCCAAGCGAGATGGTCACCGATCAAATCACTACGCTGGCCGGTTCCGCTGGCATCGGTTCCGGACAGGGGAGCGGTCTCAAAGGAGGCGGTGGCAGCGGTGAAGGCATGAGCTTTTTCGACATTAAAGACAACGCCCGCAGCGTCGTCATCATGATCGACGTGTCCAGTTCCATGTTCGGACGGACCGGTGACTACGATTACGGAACCAGCAAGAAACTGCGTGAAGGGAAAGACCAGTCATTTCAAGTGATCCGGGAACAGGCCTTCAGCTTGATCGATGGCCTCGGAGTCGATGCCCGCTTCGGGATCGTTCACTGGTCCGGCAGCGCGCGAAAATGGAAGCCTGAACTGGTAAATGCGACCGATGCCAACAAGCGCGCCGCGAAAGAACACATTCAGGCCAACGTCGACGTCGGTAAGGCCGGCCCCACTGGCGGTAGACCCGGCGGTACCCGGCATGACTACGCGATTGAGGCATTGTTCGAATTGAACCCCGAGATAGCCTTTATGCTGTCCGATGGCAATGCCACCCGTTCGCTGGCGCAGGGGAAGATGGAGACCATTGCCGACACCGAAATCTTCCAGATGATCACCGATGCCAAGAAGTCGCGACCATCGATTCCCCGGATTCACACGATTTACTACGTCACCGGGAACGATAAACGCGAGGAAGAACGCATGCTCCGCGGAATCTCGACCAGATCAGCAGGCAAGTTTCGCCGCGTTAAAGCCGCAAAACGTTGAGTTCTGACTGCATCTCCCAGCCCCGGCTGAGCACTGGAGGCGCTGGGAAACAGCGCGTTTTTTCTTCTTGCATTTCCATTGCCCTGCTGCAACCTTCGGCACTCCGAAAGGCCAAAATCCGGCATAGCTCAGCGGTAGAGCGGGTGACTGTTAATCACTAGGTCGTAGGTTCGAATCCTACTGCCGGAGCTGTTAATAATTAGGGAGTTGCAATGAATTGCGCGGTGCCTTTCTGGTAAGTGACAACACCTTTTGACGACACCGCGCCTTCCGTTGGTGTCCTAACACACCAACAAAAGCC
>JAQCER010000286.1 GCA_027618625.1 Verrucomicrobiota bacterium | reverse complement strand
CGTTCTGCAGCAATTCGCGGACGACTTCTCTGCCTGCAAGAATGTTCACCATGCCGAGATGCTCCACCTTCATGACGGCGCGCGCGGCCAGATAGGTCAGCGGCGCGACTTTGTATACGAGACAATAGGGCAGACCGAAAAAACCGGCCTGCAGCGAGGCTGTCCCTGATGCCACCGCTCCGACAGTGGCCCGCTGCATGAGTTCGCACGCGTGCCCGACTGAAATCGTGATCTGTGGATGGGAGTGCCCGGCAAGCAAATCGCAAATCTGTGCTGCCCTCGCATCCGAGGCGGCAGCCACTTCGAAACGCAGATCCTGGAACTGACGGGCCAGCAGAGTCGCTGCTTCACGCATCACTGGAAATAGTGCTGCTACCTCCCGCTCGCGGCTGCCTGGCAGGAAGCCCACCAGATTACTTTCTCTGCCACTTGTGATCCGCAGCTGCTCCATCTCATCGCCGAACGGGTGCCCTACAAATTCAGTGCGCAGTCCAGATGCCTCATACAGTTCCTTCTCGAATGGAAAGATGCAGAGCATCAAGTCTAACATGCGCGCCATTTTCGGGATGCGCCCACGATTCCACGCCCACACCTGCGGGCTGATGTAGTAGATCACTTTTGCAGAACACTTCGCTTTGCGCAGCGCCTTCGCCAGCCGCAGATTGAATCCGGGATAATCGATCAATACGACCGCATCTGGATTCCAGTCGGCGATTCTGGCAAGCGTGGCATCGAACTTTGCTCTGAACCATCCATACTTTTTCAGGACTTCCCAGAGCCCGACCACGCCGGCTTCCGACACCCAGTCTTCAATCTTGTCACCACCTACTTCACGCATCAAATGGCCGCCGAGTCCCGCGAATGCCAACTCGTCGGCGTCCGCCACGTCCCGCAAGTTCCGCATCAGAGCAGCACCGTGGGTATCGCCGCTGATCTCTCCAGAGACAAAAAAAATGCGCCTCATCATGAACCTGGGGCGTTCGCGGCTTCGATCTGACGGGTGATGGCCACCGCCACCTCCAGCGCGGCCGTTGCCTCACTACCAGAAACCTTCGGCTGCCGACCCGTGCGGGCGCACTCGCAGAATGACTCCAGCTCACACTTGAGCGGTTCATCTTTTTCCACCCGCACTTCGCTCCGCGCTATCTTCCCCCCATCTTTCCAGTAAATCTGCCCCTCCTGTTCCATGTAATCGAGCGACAGGTAGCTGTCCGATTGGAACACGCGGATCTTCCGCAGGCGTTCGGGACTGATGCGACTGGCGGTAATGTTGGCCACACAGCCGTTGGCAAAGCGCAGACGCGCGTTGGCAATGTCCTCGCGACGGGTGAGCACGGCGACTCCAACGGCATCGATCGATTCAATCTCAGACCGCACGAGGTGCAGGATGATCTCCAGGTCATGGATCATCAAGTCGAGGACAACGCCGATATCGATGCTTCGATTCGGAAATGGCGACAGCCTGTGCGCCTCGATAAACCGTGGTTCACTCATCGTCGCCTCCAGTTCACGCAGCACCGGATTGAAGCGTTCGACATGCCCCACCTGCAGGATGCGATTGTGATCGTTGGCCAGTTGAACGAGTTCCCTTGCCGCCTCCGTGGTATCGGCAATCGGCTTTTCGACCAACACATGCCGTCCCGCGCGCAACAGGCGTGAGGCCACTTCAAGATGGGACACCGTTGGCGTCGCGACGGTGGCAGCATCGACTTTGTCGATCAGGGCATCGAGTGAATCCACCACCGTGACGCCGTAGCGCTCCTGAATCTCACGGGCACGCTCGGAATTCGATTCAAACACTGCCGTAAGGTCTGCGTTCTCCAGTGCCGACAGCACACGGATATGATTCTCGCCTATCGCACCTGCGCCAACGACGCCTACTCGGACTTTGTTCATGGTTTATGGTTCATCGCGACCAGCGTAACCTTACGCTGATCGCAAAGATCTTGGATTTCCCTCAGCCCCAGCAGCAGTGTGCGCTCCGCCTCCACCACGATCACCACCGCTCCGGCATCGGCTGCAGCCTGGATCGTCTGCGGACCGACTACTGGGACATCAAACCGAAAATCCTGATTCGGCTTCGAAACCTTCGCGATCGTTGCTCCACTCTTTCCGAGTTCGCCGCCGCGCTTGATTGCCTCATTGGTTCCCTCAAAGGCTTCCACTGCGAGCACGGTCCCGTTTTTCACCACGACGGTCTGCCCGACGTCCAGCCTGCTCATCTCTTTGGCAATCCGCATCCCGAACTCAGCATCCTCCAGCTGCTTGTCCTTCACTTTCGGCCCGAATACGTGGCCCGCCTTGGGCAAGTGATCATCCAGAAATGTGGTCGCTGGCAGCAAGGTAATGCCCTCTTTTGCCAACTCTCCGGCGATGGCGCCAAAGATCGACTCCGCATTGCGTTCGCGCAACTTTCCCAGCATCAGCATCGTACGCACATCCGGACGGAGATCAAAAAGGTTCTTCGGCGCAATCTGGCCAACCATCACCGCGCTGTCCACTCCCTCGCGCAGGAAGAACTTGATCAACTTTGAAAGCTGCCCGACTCGAATCCACTCAATCACATCCACTTCGTCCGCGAGCGCGTTTTCCGTCTCGTTGATGAATGCGGCCACGGCCAGCTTCTGCACACCTGCACGCCGAGCCGCCCGCACAAACGTGCGAGGATAGATTCCATTGCCGGCGATAATGCCGATGCTGCTCTGGGGGCCGGGATTGCTCACGAAGATCGCTGCTTTCCCGCAATAGATGGAGGCTCCACCCTATTGGCAACAAGAATCCTTACGCTCCCAGTGCCGCCAAGCGTGGGTTGAAATGCTTGGCCCCCAAGGTCGCCCGGTTGCTGTCAGTAGAGGTCTCAAGCATCGTCAGAATCGACACCAAAGGAAAATCCATCCCCCAGTAGGGATTTCCCACCTGAGGAATTAACAGTATCGGAAGTATCCGATTCCGACTAACTGAATTTCAAAGAGTTATATGCACCTCTTCACAGATCAGAATCAATCGAGCGTTTTTTATTATTTTTACGGTATTTGCTTTTATTTCTCTATTTTTTCACTTAATTTTATCCAGATAATGAACCGACGGATTTACAGATTGACTACCGTAACCATCCTCGCGGTGCTGCTTGCAGCCCCAGCGCGGTCGGAAGCCGGTAGCTTTTGGGATTTTCTTCGTAACGCTTGGGAGAACATCCAGTCTCAATACTATCAGAATAATCAGAGTTCCGCAGCTAAACTGGAAGAGAAGATCGTCTCATCAGCGGCCCAGTCGGGGGTGGTATTAGCGACTCCTGACCAGTATGACGACTACGCAGAGAGGCTTGCAAAAACTCTCGCAATGCTGAGTCCAGAACAGCAGGCACGGGTCTTCGGCGACCAGTAGCCTCTCGTCCCGCTGGCGGTATGAAAGATCGCACGTATCTGGAATCACCCGGGGTCTCGCTCGCTTTCTGAACTGATGGTTGCCATCGCGATCCTCGTCACGATTGCTGGTATTCGTCTGGCACTCAATGCAAACGTGCAGATGGGGGTCAGGAATCAGGACTGCTGACCGCACATAATCTCGAGCCACTCGGCTTTGCTACCATTCTGCGTGGCAGTGGGAGCAGCCGCAGCGACGAGATCGACGTAGCTGGCAACCGTAGGGTGCAGCTCAAACAAGCGCGCCAAGGACACCATTCCAGTCGCTACTTCGAGATACCGATCCGAGTCACTGATGCCTGCCAGGGTAGCGCTCCCTAATGCAACCAAAAACCCAGGCGAACAATCCTGAAAAGTCACTCTTTCCTCTGGCAAGCCCTGGCGTCGGACGTTAATCGCTCCATTTGCCAGAGCATAGGAAACGCCGTGGACCGGCACAGCATTGCGGGAGATCACTGGCCCAGGGTAATCAACTGGCCAATGGAGCGTGCCGAGCGTCGACAAATACCTGCCAGCAGCACCAAAGATCTGCACCCAGGCATCCCGCTCCCGCGCTCCTGACACCGACTCCAGATCCAGAGCCAACAGCTTCTCAGCGCAGGCATCCAGCTGCAGGCCATCTCGCACTGGCCCCAGTTTTTGTAGCGCGTTACGAATCGCTGCCCTGTCTTTTACCAGTTGTTCGGATGCAATCGTAGCGGTTGCCTCGGCACTGGCATTTTCGATTTCGCGCAGGCGCTGTTTCGCTCTGCCCAACTGCGCTCCGAGTGCATCCATGTGCGCTCCGCCTTTGACAACAAACTCCCGCTGCGCCTTCTCACCGGCCGTCACAAGCGCAGCGAGCACTGCCCGCTCATCGGCACTGTCGGGCTCCGGCTCTGACGGCAATACAGCCAGCAGCTGGGCATCGTTCAAATAAGGATCCACCATTTTACCATACGCGGTCACCCAATCGACGCCGGATGACATCGCGGCCGTCCGGAAAGCTTTCAACAACTCTGCTCCACCTGCCACGTCACCCAGCTCCCACTGGCGGAGCCCCAGAGCCAGGAGCCCAACGCAACGGTAATCAGGCTTCGCGAAGCCCCGCCGCTGCTCGGCTCGAATCGGATCACGCGATTGCACCTGTTTCCCCAGATCAAGAAAAAAGCTCACCAGCTCCAAATCCTCACTCTTGTCGGAGTAGACACCATTGCCGACCATTTTTTCAAATGCCGCGACCGCAGCACGTTGGTCGAACTGGAGAAATTGGCTCACACCCAGGTTAAACAGGGCCCAATTGATGGTCGGCTGCTGCGAGCCCGAGCCCGCACTTGCAGCGACCTGTGAAAACAAGTTTGAAGCCTCCGGGTAATTCCCCTCAAGGAGGTGCTGTCTCGCCTTGAGAAACTGGCTCGCAGAAGATCCAGCGCCCGACGATGTCCCGTCCAAAATCAAATCGGCGACACCTTGGCCTTCGCCGCTGCCTGGTGCCCGCATCTGGTTCAACAAAAACAATGTGCCCCCAGCAGCCGCGGTCGCCAGTCCAGCGATCAAAATTTTTCGAGAGCGCGACGGACCGAAAGATCTCCGACGCCCACCTGTCACCATCCCCTTCCCCTGCTTCGCAGCCTGCAGAGCCTTGGTCAGCTGATCATAGGAATCGAATCGATCTGCGGGCCGATGGGCGAGCATACGATTGACGACTTCTACCGTCGGTCTCGTGATGCCTGGAGCCACTGCGCTCAGGTCTACGTTGACCGCTTTCAGTTCCCTCAATTTCTCGATCGACGTGGTGCTGACCTCGACCGGTGGAACGCCCGCGAGAGCGTGAAAAAGCGTTGCCCCGAGACTGTAGAGATCACTCCGCAAATCCTCCGGCCCGCCACTCAGTTTTTCCGGAGCCACGTAATACGGGGTTGCCCAGATCTCGGAGGAAGTATCGACGTCACGCTCAACGACCAGTGCGAGACCGAAATCGACCAGCTTGGCGGTGCCATCATCGGCAAACAGGATATTGCCTGGCTTGATGTCGCGGTGGATCAAGCCAGCTACGTGGGCAGCCAGTAAGCCCTGCGTGACTGCCAAGCCGATATTGAGCACCTCGCCTTCGCTCACCCGTCCACGCCTGGTGATAACAGCCTCGAAGCTGCTGTAGCTCACCAACTCCAT
>JAQCER010000285.1 GCA_027618625.1 Verrucomicrobiota bacterium | reverse complement strand
CCAATTGGTGCGCCCACTGGCAGTCGAAGATTTTGCCCGATTGGTGGCGGCGGCAGCGATGACTGACGAACTCGACAACAAAACGCTGGCAGTCACGGGCCCGGAAGAATTGACGCTGTCGGCTACGGTCAAGCGTGTGGCCAATGCGGTTGGAAAGCACCCGCGCTACTACTTTCGCGCGCCGCTTTGGTTTCATTATGTCCTCGCATGGGTCTGCGAGGCGACCATGAAAGTGCCCCTGATTTCGCTAGGCCAGGTAAAGATTCTGTCAGAAGGCATTACCGACCCCTGTGGCGACTATGAGCTGCCGCCGATCCATCTGCGACCGAACACACCATTCATGGAATCATTCATCCGCACTCAATTGCCCGAGCCGCGACGCTTCGGATTCCGTGACCTGCGGCTGGCAAATACGCTCGGCTGAGCGCCCATCAATCTTTCACCGGCACGTCGGCACAGGCCACTGCCATCGCGCACATGCCTTCCTGCCGACCGGGGAAGCCCATGGTTTCATTGGTGGTCGCCTTCACGCCTACTTGCGACGGGCGAATCGAAAGCGCATCTGCAATGTGGCCCTTCATTGCTTCGATGTGCGGCTTGATCCTGGGTTCTTCGGCAATCAAAGTCGCGTCAACATTATGAATGACGGCGCCATGGTCATCGGCGATCGAGCGAACCTTACGCAGAATGTCCATGCTATCGATTCCTTCGATTGTGGCATCCGTGGGAGGAAACCAGTAGCCAATGTCAGGCTCGCCCAGCGCCCCTAACAATGCATCAGCGATGGCGTGGGCGAGAACATCGGCATCAGAATGCCCCGCCAGACCAAGTCTGAATGGAATCGTCACGCCACCAAGAACAAGTGGACGCCCTTCGACGAGCTGGTGAACATCATAGCCTATACCGGTGCGGATCATGACGCTAGTGAGAGGCTAGAACCCAGCGCTTCGCAAGAATAAACACCTACGGCAACATCGCCAATTCTTCCGCTCTTGGCAGGCGGACGCAGCGGAAGCCGCAGAAGTCGGTGGAAAAACACGCGTCTGTGTCTCCTGTTGTCTGCCCCTGACGGAAGGTGTTGCGGCACATGTTTGCAGTTGCCTTCCACGATCCGCCGCGCACAACGCGCTTGGGATTTGCCTCCGATGGCTCAGGGCCAATGGGATTTTCCTTTGGGCTGCTGGCGTAGTAAGCTGGGTCAAAAACATCGTGGCACCACTCGGAAACATTGCCGTAGAGGTCAAAGATTCCCCAAGCATTTGGCTTGGTCGATCCCACTGGGGCCGTCTGCTGATTGCCGTTATCGGCAAAAACGGCGTACTGCTGGAGCTTCGCGACATCACCGAAATCGAATGGCTTGTCTGAACCGGCCTTGGCTGCGAACTCCCACTCGGCTTCAGTTGGCAGCCGGTAGCCGTTGGCAGCAAAATCACACGGCCACCCTGGGACGGTTTCGTCGTAGCAGGGCGTGAGCTTTTCCAGCAGCGATCGCTCGTTGCAGTATTGCTTTGCGTCTCGCCAGCGCACCTGGTTGACTGGCTTGTTGGGATGGTCCTTCCACTTTGATGGATTGGGCAACTGCGCGGCATCGAACTGGGCATGGGTCACCTCATACTTGTCGATCACGAACGGACTGATCGTCACGGAATGCTCCGGCCGCTCATCGGGATCGCCACCGGCATTTCCCATCGTGAACGTTCCGCCGGGCAGAAGCACGAGCTCGATACCTGAAACCGAAGCGACGGCAACCGGTGCAGCAGAAGTGCTTCCAGTTGCTTCGTTCTCACTTACCGGTGCGCATCCGGCGAGGGCGAACAAGACGATACTTGTGGTTACCTGAATGAAACGATTCATCCGGCGGGAACCCAATCTGGTTCCTTGTTGCTTGCACCGTCCGTAGTGACTTTGAAGTATTTTCCATCTGGAGCCGCAAGGTCGACTTTGTTTCCCGCATCGGTCGGAACGGCGTAGATGTCCCATCCCTTCGCGAATACACCGACGATCTCACAGGCCGACTGGTGGGTTGACGGCTTGGTCAGATCCCCTTCTCCATCGGGGCCGGAACTGACGGAAACAAATTTCCCGTCTGGCGACCAGTCGACATGGTAGACTTTTCTTGCCTTGTCGCTGATGAACACGCGCAACTGCTCAGCTCCGAGCGTCGGTTTGCCGTCGTCGAATTTGAGTTCCGCGAGAACCACTGTCTGATCGTCTTCTCCCCAGGCGATGCGATTCTCCGTTGGGTGGAAACAAGGTCTACAGCCGTGAATACCGAGATTGTAGACTTCCGTTCCATCGACCGGGAAAACGATGATCGCGTGGTCAAAGCCCATGCCGGCATGCACCGTCGAAACGATCCACTTCCCGTCGCCAGAAAAGCTTGGATTATAGAGGTGATGCAGTTTCTCGTTTGGGTGCGGACGACTTTCGCCACTTTCAACGTCGTAGAACACCATTCCTTTGGTATAGTAATCGACCACATTCCACTTGGGAAACTCCTGCGGCAGATAGGCGATGGTTTTACCGTCCGGCGACCAAGCAGGCTGCCTTGCATGGTCGGCAATCTTCTTGCGATCGGAACCGTCGAAATTCATCACCCAGGTGCTGCGAACAGTGTCGCGCCCCTGGCCAATGTCGGACACAAAGCACACGCGTTTTCCATCCGGTGACACCTGCGGGTAGAGTTCGTTTGCGTCCGCGGTATTGGTCAGATTCCTGCGATCTGAGCCGTCCGCATTCACGACCACTAACTCCCAGTTGTCGTCGAGATACGCCTCACAGACGATCTTGAAGTGGGAAGACGTCAGGGATTGTTTGATGGCATCGGCGGCGTTTGCTACCCCGCTCACTGCAGCTCCGAGTGCAACGCCAAGCGTTACCATTTTTTTGGTCACCGGCATCGGCATCATGTCTTATTCCTCGGTAACGCGATAGTATCGGACGGTAGCGCCTTCACGGTCTCCCGCATCCTCGGTGAATTCGGTCACGTCTCCCTGCGAAGGGTGACCATCGGTAAGCTCGACCCAGGTCTGCAGGTCTGGTGCGGCCTCGATCGTGTAGCTGCGTCCAGAGCGTGATGCCCAGGAAAGTGTAACGTCGCCATTTGCTTCGATCACGATATCATTGATCTGGAATCCAGTGGCGCTTGGAGCTTCGAATCCTTCAGCAGTCGGCCCTCCGAGCGCTTCCATCTCCTCGTCAGACAATTTCCCATCAAGAAACTGGATGGAGTTCACAGAAAAGAATGGCTTCCGGCTCCATTGCCCGGCGGACGTGATCTTTGCTCTGCGGTTTCCATTCATCCTGCAGAACACCGTCCACCCACTTGGTGATTACTTTCTCGTCGGTGAGATCCACGGCAAATCCAATGCGGTGCCATTCATCCGGAGTGAAGGAGCCGTCGCCGTTGTATCCACCGCCACCTTGTCCCATGTTGCTTCTCTGCCAGAAGAAGGTGGCATCACCAGGATTTTTCTTGGGCGATGACTGAATGATCGCGGATGCGCCGCCTCCGCCCACCTGCATTACATCCATGATCAAGGTGTAGCGATTCACAAAGCGTCCACCGCCGTTGGGAGCAATTCCATGCATCAGCTTGTAGCCAACTTCCGTATCTACAGGAACAAACATGACATCTGCGGGCTCGCCGTTGATGTCTGGAATACTGAAACTCGTGGTCGTGCCGAACTCCGTGTCGGACTCGGAAACGGAGTCATTGAAAATCAAATCGGCGCCAATCGTCGCCTTCAACCCATCCGAGAAATCCCACTGCCCGGTTACCTTCGGAGGCTTCTCTCCGAGTGCGTTCTTGAACGACCACTCACGAGCAAAGGTCTGGCCTGCGGAATCCATGTATTCGAGGGCGATCTCATTGCGCTCGCTCTGCCTCGCGACCGGCGGCTGATAGGTAATGGTAGTGCTGGCTCCAGATTTCACCACGGTGGCCTGGTCAGTGACGTCAACACCGTTAAAACTGAACTTGACCGATCCATCCGTGACCGTCGTCTTGTCGTCGCGAAGCGATACCGAAATGGGTTCCGCGGGAGCAATGTCCGCAACACCGGGCGGGGGCGACACTTCAGCAATGTAGGCGTGGCTGTGATTCGCAGTCGAACTCTCGCGAAATGCTGCGATGCTGCCGTCGGAATTGACAAGTTTGTTGTTCTCATAGAACTCCAGCGCTGCGGCACCAGCCTGAGACCAGTAGACCAAGCGGATCGGATAGACTCCGGCGACAGGTGCGGTGATCTTGAGCTCAAAATCCCACGGCGTAATGCCAAACGCAGGCGCATCAGCCGGGCGAACGAACGTCGCCAGCTCAGTCGCGAAGAAGTCCCGCGGATTCGTTCCGGTGAAGACTTGAAACCCATTGTCATCGCTGGGCGACGTATCGACCCGGCCAACGAAGACCTGAGCACCAAAGGTATGCTCGCCAGCCGACAACTCAAGGAAAGTCATCACTTCCGTGGCGAAAAGGGTCGTGTGACCTCCCGTGCCAGGGATGCCGGGAAACTCCGTATCGTCAGGATAGCCTGTTTGATCGCTGACCTCAGGGTTGGCGTCCCTTTCGAAATTGATCACATCCACGTCAAAGCTGCCGTCCAGATTGGTACCTTTTTCCGCTTCATTCGTGACGATATCGCCCCCCGAGGTGAGCGTCCCGTTCAACTGCTGCCGCGCCCGGGTGAAAGAATTCGGGATCTCAGTCGACTCTGGAGCTTGCGCGGAGATCACGCGAAATCCCCTGTTCTGGCCCGTGTCCAAGGCACCTGCAATCCCCTCGGGAATGGCCACTGGATTCTGAGCAGAAGCGAGGCAAGCAAAAATTTGGACTGAGGCCACTAGGCGGAGTGATAGACTGGCTACTTTCATATCGGCCATCTATACCCGTGTTTCGGGGTCGAGCGCAACTTGTCTTTCTCGATCAATGCGCCATTCCTATGAACGGATGCCACTTGACGCAACATTGCGCCCAATGACAAGCTTCCTTGATGAGAATGATCCGGTGGTACCCATTTTGGCTCGCTTCGAGCCTTGGAGCGCTTTCCAACGCGGCATCGAAAGGCCACGCCCAGGATGGCTGGCCGTTGATCACCCGCCAGCCTTATGTTCAGATGGTTAGCCCCGACTCAGCGGTGATCGTCTGGCGAACGGAACGAGCCATTGTTCCTATCGTCTCGTTCGGAGATGCACTTGATGACATGAACGAAGTAGTCGCTCCTGACAAGATTGTGCTGCGGGTTTCCAAACTCGACGACCTCCCGCCGGATATTCCCAGACTACATAGCGCGGATCAAGGAATCCACCAATACGAAGCGCACATTCGCGGACTCAAGGCGGATCGGAAGTACTTCTACTCCATATCCGATTTCCTCACCCCGATCATCGGTGGTGATGATCGATTCTATTTTCGCACCGCGCCTGCCCCTGGCAATGACGATCGGCCACTTCGGTTTTGGGTAGTGGGCGACTCAGGCGACGGCAGCATCGGCCAGTATGAAAGCTACAACGGGTTCCAGCAATATCTCAAGAATGAGCCTGAGGAAACGCACAAACCAGTCGACGCCTACATTCACGTTGGTGACATGGCGTACT
>JAQCER010000284.1 GCA_027618625.1 Verrucomicrobiota bacterium | reverse complement strand
TGCATACTGGCCTATCTCGGTCAGTCGCGCGCGGAGCGAGTGCAGATACCCCAGCAGATCTTCGCCTACCATGCGCATCACCTGCCAGACAGGATCCGCATCCGTCAGTTCCGTGGTAGTGGCAAATCTTCGCAGCAGAGTGACATCGACCGGCGATAGCAACTGCGTGAGCGCTTCGCCAGAAACCCCCAGTTTGCGCGCAGTCTCATTTGGCCCCAGGCAGTCGAGCCACTCCGCAGGTTCAAGCCAGTCACAGAACACTTTCGCATCGTCATACACACCGAGATCTTGAAGAACCAGCGACAACGCACACAGCGGCTCACTCTCTCTGGGGAACTGGTGGTGGTCAAAATTCATCCGCGTTGGATCATGCTCACCACCTACATCGACCACGCACACCTCCAGATCCGCCAGATCGGCGTTTGTAGGTTCCCGTCGAACCACGGGCACCCCATGCAGGTGAATGAGCACGCAGCAGGCCAGAAAGTCGTCTTTGTGGGCACCGCCGGGATGCGTCAGGATCTGTCGAATCATGGCCCAGTTGTTCCGCCGAAGTCCCAAATGGTCAACCAGTTTCCAATTTTGTGATTTGGCAAATTTCCAGCTTCTTCCACGATTCTCCCACTTGACTTGTATCCTTTCCTTGCGCATTTTCACGAGTGAACGCGAAAGCCGAGATCCCCCGGAAAACCATATACCGGCTATCCATTTACCAGCGCTGCCTGCAACGGTTAGCTGACAGTGGCCAGGACACCGTGTCGTCAGATGCCTTGTCGAAAGCTGCCGGAGTGAAGTCAACCCAGCTGCGCAAAGACATCGCCTATTTCGGTCAATTCGGCACCCGCGGCCTCGGCTACAACGTCCAAACCCTTTCGTCTGTCATCACCGAGGTCTTGGGAACCGCTCGGTTGCAGCCAGTCATCCTCGTCGGCGCCGGTAATCTGGGCAGCGCCTTGCTGGGCTACAACGGCTTCAACAAAGAAGGATTCGAAATCGTCGCAGCGTTCGATGTCGAACCCGACCGTTCGCGCCCGATCGCGCTCAAGGTGCCCATTTACAGCCACGAGAAGATCGCCGATTTCATCAAGGAACACGGTGTGAAAATGGCGATCCTCGCAGTGCCCGTCCACTGCGCCCAATCCGTAGCCAATGACCTGGTCCGCGCCGGCATCCAGGCGATTCTCAATTTCTCCCCCACCTTCCTCGAAGTCCCCGAGCACGTCACCGTGAATAGCGTCGACCTTGCCGTGGAGTTGGAGAACCTCAGTTACTTCATTCGGTAGTGGCAACGCAACGCAAGGAGCCGATTAGGCTGCCAGATGCTGCCAGATCGCTTCAGCTTCTTACCATTGAGGCAACGAGTTCATGTTCTGCATCGAAAATGTCATCGACCTCAAGTGTGAATCCTTTGATCGGCGAGCCCTCAGGTGTCCATGCGATCATGCGCCAGAGTGCCAGCACGTAAACCCCTCCCTCTGAGCTCCGAACGCGTTCGAGCATACTGAGTCCGTAAGCGGAATATGCGACGCTCCGCAGATCGGACTCCAGAAGTCTCTTGGCTCGGTCACCAGCGATCGGAAGGTGGGTGGTATCGAGGGGATGAACAAATGAAACGCCTGAGTCCTGAGGCGAAATCGCGGAAAACCGGGCGTTTTTCCCACTAACCGGAGATCTCGGGGCCAACGGGACAGAAGACAGATTTTTTACGTCAACTACTTTAGAATCAAAGATATCCAGTCTTTCTTGACGGTCGCATATTAATATGCAGGAAGCTGTGACTAAAAGAGCGCTCGGAATTTCTCTCAAGAACGCATTTTAACTTGTCGAAGTGGGCAATGATCGCGCACACTGTCGGCTGTTAGATTCACACACATCTATATGAGGGGGTATTATCCCGTTTGCTGGAGCTGGTGGACAAGGAATGTTCCAAGTCAACAAAGTTGGAACTTCTTACGTTCCTGCCGCTGGAGAGGAACTGATTGCTGCCGGTCACGCATCAGGCGCTGGCGGTCGGAATTATGCATTCAACTTTCAGGGCGGTGCCATCCCGGAGCCGTCTGTAGCCACATTGCTGTTGGCTGTAGCCGGAGTCCTCGGCATCTTCGCCCGTCGCCGTCGTCGCTAACGCAGCGACCGCGCGCTAGCTGGAAATTTTCGATGCCCGCCCCCATCATGAGGGCGGGCGTTTCTATTTTGGGAACATGAGCCTCATTTATCACTTTCCGACATTACTCAATGGATCGCGGCTTACTGGACGCTTGGTTGTCATGGCTGTGGGGCTGGTGAGTTTGGGTTCCTGTTCAGAGGAGCCGCAGCCAGACCAGGAAACACCAACTTCACCACCACGAGTCTTACGGACGGCGGCCGAGCAGGAAATTCTGGATGAATTTGAAGCCGTTGCGGTCCGCCTTGAGCGATCAGCGAATCCCTATTTTGGCAGGATGCGGCTTGAGCAGCTTGCGTCGCAACTGGACTCCTCAAAGGCAGGCGATGCGAAATCCGCGAATCTCTGGCTTGAGCTGTGTTTCCATCAGGTGAGGTTGGACGACATCGCAGCCGCGAAGGAGTCCGTTGAGATAGCACTGCGGATCGCCGAGGCATCAAAGAATCCCCAGCTTCAGTCCGTGACTAAGAAGGTCAGTGTGATGGTTTCCCTGCGGGAAGCGGAAACGGCGAACTGCATTCTCAACCACAATCGGGAGTGCTGTATTTTCCCGCTCGCAGCGGGAGGCGTGCATCGAATCACTGAACCGATGCGCAAGGCGAAAGCAGAGTTGCTCGCTCTCCTCGATGGAGCACCAGCAGACCAGATGCTGCAGTGGCTGCTGAATATTGCCTGCATGGCGTTGAATGAATATCCAGATGGTGTGCCGGAACGTTTCCGTATCCCACAGGATTACTTTCAGCCGAAGCTTTCAGGAGAAATTGGAGAATTCGTAGACGTGGCACCTCGATTGGGGATTGATACGCTGGACCTCGCGGGCGGCGTCATCATCAGCGATTTCGACGGCAATGGCTTCGATGATATCGTTACGTCTACCAGTGACCCGAGAGGATCCCTGAAATTCTTTCTGAACAAGGGGGACGGCACCTTGGAAGATGCCACGGCTGGCTCAGGTTTGGACGTGCAGCTCGGCGGCCTGAATTGCATCGGTGCAGATTACGACAACGATAGCGATACCGATGTATTCGTACTGCGGGGCGCCTGGCTCGAAGACGACGGCCAGATTCGGAACTCGCTGTTGCGAAACAACGGTAAGGATCCATCCGGCAGAACAACTTTCACGGATGTGACAAAGGCGTCCGGACTGGCGGAGGTCGCTTACCCAACACAGACTGCTGTCTGGGCAGACTTTGACAACGATGGTGACCTCGACCTTTACGTTGGTAACGAATCCCGATTGGAGCTACGCGGCAATGGTGACTACCCCGGTCAACTGTTTCAGAATAACGGAAGCGGCACCTTCATTGATGTGGCACGCGATGCAGGCGTGACCAACGATCGATTCTGCAAAGGCGTCACCGCTGGCGACTTCGACAACGACGGTGATCTCGACCTCTACGTTTCCAACGTTGGATTGAACCGGCTCTATCGCAACAACGGAGGCATGATGTTTGATGACGTCGCAGAGGAACTGAATATTCAATGCATTGCCGGTTACCACTTTGCTCCGTGGTTTTTCGACTTCAACAACGACGGAAACCTCGATCTCTTCGTCGGAGCGTATCGAGCGAGCTTGGACGACTTCATGGCAGATTCCCGCGGATTGCCCCACAAGGCCGTGCCCCCCAATTTGTATCTCAACAAAGGTGATGGAACGTTCAGAGACATCGCCGTCAGCGCCGGGCTTGATCACCCTTTTCTTCCGATGGGGGCGAACTTTGGCGATATCGACAATGACAGCTTTCTCGACATCTACCTTGCAACGGGCGAGTCGCGATTCGAGGTGCTGACACCGAACGTCCTGTTGCGCAATGTGAATGGCGAGAGATTTGAGAACGCGACCTTTGCAGCACGTCTAGGTCACCTTCAAAAGGGCCACGGGGTCGCCTTCGCCGACCTTGATCACGACGGCGATCAGGATTTGTTCAATCAACTTGGGGGCTTCTATCCAGGGGACAAATTTCACAACGCACTGTTCCTGAATCCGGGGAACGGGAACCGTTACCTGGCAATCCAATGTGTCGGCACGACATCGAATCGCGACGGAATCGGCGCGCGAATAGCTGTCTCCATCGTCGATGCCGACGGGAAAACGCGATCGATTCATCGAGCCGTGGGCGCAGTCAGTAGCTTCGGAGGTTCGCCCCTTCGACAAGAAATCGGACTGGGATCCGCAAAGCAAATCCTCAACGTGACAGTAACGTGGCCCACATCAGCAACGACCCAGGCCTATGCAGACGTGCCGCTTGACTCAGCGATCAAGATCACCGAGGGGGAGGCAGTGTTTCAACTCTTGAAGCGAAAGCCCATTTCGTTTTGATCTGCGCATCGTGTGTCTATATACCGGTGCCGTTCACCGAGTCCCGGAAGTGCCGTAGAATTGCGCCGACGAGATAGTATCCCAGTGCCGCTCGATCAGGGAATCGGCCAGCGACCGCTCACTTGAAACGGATCTCTGCACCGGTGCCGCCACTGAAGGCGGCGCCATAGCGGGTTCCCACCCGGGCGTTGGGAAAGTAGTAGAACTCCCGCTCCTTGCGTTCAGCGCGATTGATAAAACGGGTGACGACGATGCCGATGAGCGCCATCAGGATGACGCAGGCGAGAGTGGTACTGACGACAAGCAGGCGCTTCTTCGAGGTCAATTCATTCGCCAGCTTGCGATGGTCGAGCTTGCTGACGAGCGAATCTGCAAGTGTGTGGACAGCCGCCTCGATCTGATTTTCCGCCCCTTTCTGCTCCTGCGCTGCCTTGCCTGCCTGCTGCAGAATCATGTTGATGTCGTGCCGGGTCAGCGCCGCATCGATTTCATCGGTAGCCACAAATGACATGCCTTCGCTCCCGCTTTCATAAACGACGACCACGCCCGTATTTCGATCGGCCCACGCCTTTCGCAGCCGGTTGGCCCGCCGCTCCACCGTTTCACCATCCAGGAACCCATACATCGCGACAAAGATCTCGATCCCTTTGTCTTCTCTGAGTTCCCTCAGATACTTCACCAGCTCGGCGAGTTTGCCCGGCGCATGGGAAAACACGCGTCCGTCGTCAAGTACCTGGCTCTCAGGGGCAGGTGGAAGTGGGTCGAGCGAGTCAGCGCCTTCCTCGCCATCCTTGCCATCCTTGCCATCGAAATCAACGGTCGAGACCTCCGCTTTCTCTACTGTGGCGACCTGCTCCCCGCATCCCGTCAGCATCAAAATCGGCACCGCCAGACATCCCAGCGCCAACATCGCCGCAAAAGTGGACACCGCGAAGCGCAATCGAAACAAGAACTGAGGGACGGAACGGGACACTACGAATAGAAGAATCTCTGGATTATTCTGGTTCTGCTGATATTTCAAGCAACTTAATAAATGGCACGATCAGTAGTGTTTGGCATATTGAGTGCTTACGGCATTCTACAAGCCGATAGCGGTTCGGATCATGGGTGA
>JAQCER010000283.1 GCA_027618625.1 Verrucomicrobiota bacterium | reverse complement strand
GGGTGCGGAACGCGCTGCGCGAGAAACTGCAAATTCTCAAAGAGGAAGTGGCCACGGCGCTGTGGTCGGACTCCACCGTCCAAGGTCGGCTGGAAATTCTCCAGCATCGCTTGAATGACTACCAAACGGTGATCCGCGCTGCGGCGATCAGCGGTGGGAATGCCGACGGGGTGCCGGCAACCGTGCATGCGGAACTCGGCCTTCAGGCCGTCAACCTCGGTGGCCTCGTGGAATCCGGCCAACTGGAGGACGCGGTGATCCGGCGGGTAGTCCCTGCCACTGACCTGGTGTTGGATGCCGCGAGGCGGGCGGCGCAGGTGGCGAATGCGCCGCAGACAAAGTGCGCTCAGGCTGCGGCGGTGGCTGAATCGATCAACTCGCTGGCACGATGGACGATTCATTGACTCCAGATTACATGGTCGATCGCACGGATCGCCGGTTGAACGGGCACGTCCTCATTGGACGTTACAGGGTGGGGGAGAGGCTTGGAAGGGGCGAGCTGGGGGATGTCTATGCGGCGAACGATTTGCTGCGGCTCTCTATCGCTGACGATGCCGTCGTCGCCGTGAAGATTTTCCATGAGAGCCTGATGAGCGCCCGTGGCGGGGTGCGGGCGATGGCACCCAGGCTGGCGGCGGCATGCCGGTTAAGCCATCCGCATGCCATCAACGCCTACGACTTCTATCAGGACGACGAAACGCTTTTCCTGGCGATGGAGCGCCTGACCGGTGCGACGCTTGCAGAACGCCTCGACCATTCACATGGCAATCCGCCACTGACGGTGACGGAAGCTGACACGGCGTTGCGGGAAATCGTGGACGCGCTGGTGCACATTCACGCGACGACGCCCCTGTTCCGTCTCAATCCGCATCGTATTTGGCTTTCGAGTGAAAGTCGGCAGCTCTGTGTGGCCGACCTCGGTTTAAGCGCTCTCCTAGACCAGAATTTGCTGGTGCAAGCTGCGATGGCATCGGCAACTGGAACGGCCTCCTACATGGCACCCGAAATCCTGAAGGCTGGTACGGCAAGTATTGCCAACGCGGGAGCCTCGGGAGCCAAGAGCCTTGACAGCCGTGCCGACCAGTTTTCCCTTGGTGCTCTTGCTATGGCGCTCTTTACGGGGTCACCCAAGGGTTCGACAGAAGAACTGCAAAAGGCGCTCGGGAGGACAGAGGCAGCGCTTTGGATCGATCTGATACCGGGTCTGCTTGCAGAGAACCCTGACGATCGCTTCGGGAACCTGGCCGAAGTGCAGGGAATCCTGCGGGATGCTGTCGGCCGAAACCCCAGAAGAAAGCGGCACCCGAATTCTTTTACCTCTTTTGCCTCTTTTGCCTTGAGGAGTGTGCCCCCTGTCCATAATCGCGGTTTTTGGAAAACCAGAGGGGCACTGATGCTGGCCGCTTTGGGTGCTGTTGCCATTGGCCTCGGTCTGGCCTTTGCGGCGTGGAGTGTAGGCCCGGACATTGTCTTTAAGGAGCGTTGGAAGGTCGAGGCGACAACGGAAGTCGACGACGCTCGCCGCCATCTGTTCGAGATTGACGCACTGCGCATGGGCCTGTTGGCGAAAGGACTGAACCGAGAGCCATTCGACGGCAGCGTTCGACGACTGGCCAACGTTCGGCGCGATTTTTCTTTGGTCGATGCCTTGGCTATGGCTACAGCAGAGCTCAAGAACGGCGAGAGTGAAGCGGCCGCAGTACGCCTTTCATCCGTGAGAGCATCCCTGAGCGAACGCATGGAGCAATTCCTTACCGCCACCATGGCGATGGACGCCTGCGACCGTCTAAGTGGGCTCCGCGAAAATGCGACGGCCCTGCAAGAACTGCTTTCCATTCCTGGCACCGCTACAGCTGACAGCATCGATGAAACGTGGCAGCGGGCAGCTGGAAAGTTCGCTGACGGGGATTTCCAGGCATCGCTGGAGACTGCGACAGCAGTAATTGGCCCTGCCGAGGATGCCATGACCAACGCCCTGGGTGAGCGCCGCGCCGAGGCGATCGCAGCGCGCGAAGCGTGGATTACGAAGCTGCGGGGAATGGGCGACTTCCCGGAGATCGAGCCCATAGGGGAACCCTGGAAGCGGATCGCCACAGGCGACGTTGAGAACGCTTCCGGCAACCGCGTAGCGGCCGCCCATTGTTTCACCGCCGCGCGTGACCGCTACCGCACCTGGGCCGATGAGCTTAACGGAACCAACTCGCAAAGCGACCTGACGGATCTTCGAGAAACTGCAGGGCAGGAAAAGGTGGAAAAGGTGGTTGCATCCCGGGCCGCGTTCACCAACTCGCTTGGAATGCGGTTCGTTCCTGTCGGCGATTTCATGGCATCGATCTGGGAAACGCGACTGATCGACTACCTCGCCTTTGCGCACGACAGCGGCTACCAATGGCGCGACTTTGCCGTGACCGCCAAGTCATGGCGGCCCAGCGAGGACAGGCTCGAAGATGTCGCAACCAAGTGGGGTGATTTTTCAGTCAAACCCGCGCAAGGCCCGTGCCACCCTGTGACGTTTGTAAGTTTCGCCGACGCGCAACGATTCTGTCAGTGGCTGACGCGGCGCGACAGGCATGGCGGGCTGATACGCGGCGATCAGGATTACCGGGTGCCTACCGACCTGGAGTGGAGCCAGATGGCCGGACTCGACGATGATCCTGACAAATCTCCAAATGAGCGCTCGTTTGATTTCCCGTCGCACTTTCCCTGGGGTAGCGAGCCAGTGCGCCGAGCTCGATCTGGGAACTATGTGACGTGGCCGAGCCGGGAGTATAATAGCGATCTGATCGTGGAGCAAGATACCTTCCTGCATACCGCTCCGGTGGGAAGTTTCGGCCCGAATATCCACGGCCTCCATGACATGGGTGGCAATGTTTGGGAATGGACCGCAGACAAACTCTACGGATTGCCGAGGGCAAATGATAACAGGGTGATCCGCGGTGGCGGTTGGCGATCATTCAACCTCGATACCCTGCGATCCGCGTACAGAGACGGCGTGGGTAGAATCAGCGAAGAGATTGGATTTCGCATTATTTTGAAACCAGGTAACGTCAGGAATGATTCTGCGTCGGGCGGAAGCGATTCCATCAAAGATCCTACGAATGGACATGGACAAAATTGACGATGACTCGCTCTGGGTGCTCCCGGGCCCCAACCCGACGCAACCCGCCGGAAGCACCCCAGGCTCTGGGCTCAACATGTTGCCTGAGCGTGATCGCTCAGAGTCGGAAACGGCAGTTGGCATCCTGCAGTGCGGTAAGTTTCTCGCCAGCCGTTTCGAGATTGGCAGTCGCATCGGTCAGGGTGGAATGGGAACGGTGTACGAAGCTCGCGACACGCTGCGCAATGAAGCGGTAGCGATCAAAGTCCTTGTGCCCGGACTGCTGTTGGATCCAGAGGCGGTGCGACAGTTCCAGTCGGAGGCCGCGATCGCGACGCAGCTCAGTCACCCAAATATCGTTACTGTTTACGGCATCCACGCCAGCGAGGGGATTCACGGGATGGTGATGGAGCGGTTGCGAGGCAAAACCCTCCGCGACGAGATTAACGAAAGGAAGCGCTCGAAAACTCCATTCTCGACCTCGGATGTCGAGCGCATCCTTGGACCGGTTTGCCAGGCGCTCGAGTATGCTCACGCGTTCACCGTGCACCGCGACGTCAAGCCGGAAAATGTGTGGATCTGCGACGATGGTGACGGCCACGAGGACGGAACGGTCAAATTAATGGACTTCGGCCTTGCCATGCTGGTGCAGCGCAGCGACGACCCGCTCTCGCTATACACTCTGAGTCAGCTTCGGCTCGGATCGCCCTACTACATGGCACCCGAACAACTCCAGAACGCGAGGCGAGTCACCGCTGCCGTCGATCAGTTTGCCTTGGGTGTGATTACTTATGAACTTCTCTCCGGCACTTTGCCGATCGGGCTTGCGAAGCCGCTTCGCAAGCTGCGACCAGATTTTCCCTACCTGCTGACGGACACGGTAGACCGGGCGCTTGCCAGCGACCCCGAGGCTCGCTTTCCCACTGTCGCGGCTTTCTGGGAAACGTTTCGGGCAGGCTGTCGCTCCCGCCGATCCTGGCGACAACACCTCGACTCCAGACCACTTTTGCGAAAGACTGCGATCGTTTTGGCAGCAGTCGGAGCATTCGCCCTCGTCGTGAGTTGGGGGGATTCCATCGTGAACCGGCGTGCGGACACACTGATGACAAAATCCACCGAAGCGAGCAACGCCTTACAAGCGGCACGATCGGAGATCAGCGCGGTACGTCTGCTTGTCGACGAAATGGAGCGCGCGCATCAGGAGAGCGAGTTTGCGCTGAAGACCGTTCGCGAGAAGGATCCGCCCGACGCCAACGATATTTCCGCCCTTTTGCAACGCGAAATCGACCTGGCCGGTGCGGAACGGAAGTTCGCCGAGGCTGACTGGGCGTGGCAGCTACTATCACCACGCCTCAACGACGAGAAGACGCCGTTTGTCTTGATCAACCGCTTGGCCGATTTGGAGGAAATGCTGCGTGCTCACGACTTCAGCGGATTTGACAGGGGCCGCGTGATCTTGGAGCAAGCGATCACGAATGAACGCGCTACCATCTCCCAGACCAAAGCGCTGGCGGCCTCGCGAGTGGCGATGGCGTCCCTGAACTTGGGGCATGGTGACGGTCTGGAAGGCGGCATCCCCGAAGATGACTTGGTCGCTGGGGACGGAGCAGCGGGATCTCTACACCCCGAAAGCGATTTTGCCGAAGCTTTAGATTTAGCAGCGTCCCAAGCCGCCGAAAAGGCGTTGGCCGAGGAACTGAGAGTAGAGTTCGACTCAATGGTAGCCGCGCACGATGAAGCGATCATCCGCTGGAAGGCACTCTTTCCCAAAACGGGACCACCGCCGATCGAATTCCTCGGGCATCCGGCGGCCAAGGCGCAAGCAGCTTCCGGCTGGCAGTCGATCAATCGCTACGACCGTGCCCTGCAGCTGCTCACCGAGGCCGTAGCCACGGTGAACAGCTGGGCCAAAGAGGTCGAGGATCTGCACCAGCGCTGCGACGGGATGTGGACTGAAGCGGTAGCCAAAGGGCGCGCATTCGAGAATGTCCTCGGGATGCGTTTTGTGCGGATTGGAGATGGCAACAACGCCCACTACTGGAGCATCTGGGAAACCCGTGTCATGGACTTTGCCTGGGCTGCGGACCTGCACGAGTGGAAGGCAGAACTGGCGGGAACTTTTTGGAAGGATCCCGGGGTTCCGATCGGTCCCACATTTCCAGTTGTCGGCCTCGAGCCCGAATTGGCGAGGGACTTTGGCAAATGGATCTCGCTGCAGTTTCGGGATACCACCTCCTCTGACTACGATTTGCCGACCATCGAACTCTATCAATCGATGCTTTCTCGCGACCCGGAGTGGCAGGTATTGGAGGCCAAACGGGCGGTCTTTCCCTTTAACCAACGGGTGATAGACCGGCACTGGATGAACAAGTTAGCAGACCCCGACATCTCGCCGCAACGCTTCATTCGTCAAGTAGGGCTTGGTGAAGCTTCGGCACAGGGGCTCTATGACCTGTTTGGCAACACCTGGGAGTGGGCGGGAGATTTTCTATCCTCCGCGGGGCATGAGAA